>NZ_BCAZ01000018.1:0-88796 GCF_001320205.1 Pseudomonas sp. NBRC 111123 | reverse complement strand
GCTGGAACCAGGCGAGCCGATCGTCTTCGTTGGCGTGGCCAGTGCCCATCGGCAGGCGGCATTCGATGCCTGCAACTTCATCATGGACTACCTGAAGACCCGGGCGCCGTTCTGGAAGAAGGAAAATATCCAGGAAGGACCGCGCTGGGTGGAAGGCAAGCAGAGTGACCAGGATGCCGCTGGGCGCTGGTAATTTTTGGTTTGATGGCCGGGGCTTTGCCCCGGTTCGCGGGTAAACCCGCTCCCACGGGGATCTTCACAGCATTCTGAAATTGGGTACCACAGGTAAACCGCTGCCCGCAGACCCTGTAGAGAATCCTGTGGGAGCGGGTTTACCCGCGAAGAAATCGGCGCCGATCAGTGGTGCTTGCGCGGCACCGGCTTCAACAGCTCATCCGGCGGCATCTCGCACTTGATCTTGCGCCCCAACAGCTCTTCGATCGCCGGCAGCTGGTAGGAGTCATCCTCACCGGCAAAGCTGATCGACACACCGCTGGTGCCAGCACGGCCAGTACGGCCAATGCGGTGCACGTAATCATCCGGGTCTTCCGGCAGGGTGAAGTTGATCACGTGGCTGATGCCGTCGATGTGAATCCCGCGCCCGGCCACGTCGGTGGCCACCAGCACGGTGATGCGCCCTTCACGGAAGCTCTCGAGGGTACGAATACGCTTGTGCTGCGGAACGTCACCCGACAACTGCGCGGCATTGATACCGTCGCGCACGAGTTTTTCCTCGATGCGCCGCACCTCGTCCTTGCGGTTGGCGAACACCATCACCCGTTCCCACTTGTTCTGGGTCACCAGGTTGTACAGCAGCTTGTACTTGTCGCTGCCGGCCACCGCATACACGTGTTGCTCGACCGTTTCGCTGGCGACGTTCTCCGGCTCGATCTCGACGATCGCCGGGTTGGTGGTCCACTGCTTGGCCAGGTTCATCACATCTTCGGTGAAGGTGGCGGAGAACAGCAGGGTCTGGCGTTCGCTCTTTGGCGGAGTCTGGCGGATGATCTGCCGTACCTGGGGGATGAAGCCCATGTCGAGCATGCGGTCGGCTTCGTCCAGCACCATCACCTCGACCATGTCCAGGTGCACTTCGCCGCGCTGGTTGAAGTCCAGCAGACGGCCCGGGGTGGCCACCAGAATGTCGCAGTGACGGGATTCCAGGGCCTTGAGCTGCTTGTCGAAGTCCATGCCGCCGACGAAGCTCATCACGTTCAGACCGGTGTACTTGGTCAGGGCGACGGCGTCCTTGGCGATCTGCACCACCAGCTCGCGGGTGGGGGCGATGATCAGTGCGCGTGGCTCGCCCATGTAGCGTTCTTTCGGCGGCGGCGTCTGCTGCAGCTGGGAAATGATCGAAATCAGGAACGCCGCAGTCTTGCCAGTACCGGTCTGGGCGCGACCGATGGCGTCCTGGCCAGCCAAGGTGTAACCCAGTACCTGCGCCTGGATCGGCGTGCAGTAAGGGAAGCCGAGGTCGTGGATGGCATGCATCAGCTCGTTGGAGAGCTTGAAGTCGTGGAAACGGGTCTTGCCTTCCTGCGGCTCGACCACGAAATCTTCCGGCTTCCACAGGCTTGCCTGGGGCTTGGGCTTGCGTTCGCGACGTGGTTTGTCCTTGGCCGGCTTGTCGGCGGGCGCTGGCGCACCGGTGGCTGCTTCGGCTATCGCGGCGGCCTTGGCGCGGGGCGCGGCCGGTTTGGGCTCGGGCCGGGCCTCTGCTGTAGGGGCGGGCGCCGTTGGCGTCACGCTGGCAGCAGGAGCGACGGCCTGTGGCGCGGCGTCTCCTTTGCCGAATATTTTCTTGAGTGCCTTGAGCACGATCGTCTCATCAACTGGTTAAGGAATGTACGCCGGGCAGTGTAATGCAAGATCTGGACGCGGCGTAGCGGAAAACTCCCACAGCTACAAATGGGGTTGGCTTATTGCAATTGCTTGCTCAGCCAGTCGTGGATATCGCTCAGCTCCTCGACTGCCACTTCGTGTTCCATCGGGTATTCGTGCCAGCGTGCGGCAACGCCCCAGGTATTGAGGTATTCGAACGCGGTACGGCCCATGGACGGGATCACCACCGGGTCGTGCACGCCATGCAGGCAAAGGGCCGGGGTGCGTTGCTGGCAGGCGCTTAGCTGATGGCTGTCAGTGAAGGTCGGGGCGTAAGTGGACAGGGCAATCACGCCGCCCAGCGCCTCTTGCCACTTTATATAGGCAGTGTGCAGCACCACCGCGCCGCCCTGGGAGAAGCCGGCGAGGATGATCCGCGACAGATTGATGCCCTTGGCCTGTTCGGCCTTGATCAGGCCGATGATCTGTTCAGCCGACTCTTCCAGTTGCGCTTCGTCAATGGCGCGGGCCGGGGTCATGGCCTTGATGTCGTACCAGCTTGGCATGGCATAGCCGCCATTGATGGTCACCGGGCGGGTCGGCGCCTGGGGCATGACGAAGCGAGTGCTGAGCAGGCGCTCCTGCATGAATTCGGCAACAGGTAGGAAGTCGTAACGGTCGGCACCCAAACCGTGCAACCAGATCACACAGGCGTCAGCGGTTTTCTGGGGTTCGAGAATCAGCGGGTTGGTCATGACTGCTCCGAAAGAGTGCGGGTGTTGTTATCGCGTGCGTGAAAAGAAGGCGCGGGAATTGATTGTCAGAAAAAGAATGTCGCAACGATACAACTTTCCCTACTTGACGATCGCTTAAACGCTACAGCCAACAAATCTGGTACGCGCTTTGCAATTCTTCATTCGATGCAAAGGGCAGGCCGTGACGGTAACACCCTTTGCACGCGAAGGCTGTCACAGAACAGCCCATTGCGCCAATTGACCCAATAACAAGCCAACAAGGGTCGGATGCGCCTCAAAAGGGTGCGGTGCAATTCCGGCTCGTACAACAAGAGCGATTTGGAGGTTGTGAATGAAGATGTTGAAAACCACCCTGGCAGTCCTGACCGCTGCCGCCGCGCTGGGCGCCGTGAGCACTGCCCAGGCCGGCGCCACCCTCGATGCGGTAAAGAAGAAGGGCTTCGTCCAGTGTGGCGTGAGCGACGGTCTTCCGGGCTTCTCGGTACCTGATGCGCAGGGCAAGATCGTCGGTATCGACGCCGATGTGTGCCGCGCCGTGGCCGCCGCCGTGTTCGGCGATGCGACCAAGGTCAAGTTCAGCCAGCTCAACGCCAAGGAACGCTTCACCGCGCTGCAATCGGGCGAAGTCGACGTGCTGTCGCGCAACACCACCTGGACCAGCTCGCGTGATGCCGGCATGGGCCTGGTGTTCGCCGGCGTCACCTACTACGACGGTGTTGGCTTCCTGGTCAACAAGAAGCTGGGCGTTTCCAGCGCCAAGGAGCTCGACGGCGCAACCATCTGCATCCAGGCGGGTACCACCACTGAACTGAACGTGTCGGACTTCTTCCGTGCCAATGGCCTGAAGTACACCCCGATCACCTTCGACACCTCTGACGAGAGCGCCAAGTCGCTGGAGTCTGGCCGTTGCGACGTGCTGACTTCGGACAAGTCGCAGCTGTTCGCCCAGCGCTCCAAGCTGGCCGCGCCGACCGACTACGTGGTTCTGCCGGAAACCATCTCCAAGGAACCGCTGGGCCCCGTGGTGCGTAAGGGCGATGAAGACTGGTTCAGCATCGTCAAGTGGACCCTTTTCGCGATGCTCAACGCTGAAGAGGCCGGCATCACCTCGAAGAACGTCGAGGCCGAAGCCAAGTCCACCAAGAACCCGGACGTTGCCCGCCTGCTGGGCGCGGATGGCGAGTACGGCAAGGACCTCAAGCTGCCCAAGGACTGGGTAGTGCAGATCGTCAAGCAAGTCGGCAACTACGGCGAAGTGTTCGAGAAGAACCTTGGCCAGAGCACCGACCTGAAGATCGACCGTGGCATGAACGCCCTGTGGAACAACGGCGGCATCCAGTACGCGCCACCTGTGCGCTGATGGCTGCACCTGCGGCGGCATCCCGCCGCCGCAGGTTGTTCGAATCCCTATTTTTCGGGGCACTTCATGCAAAATCAAATTGGCGCACCCAAGGGGCTGTCCCTGAACGACCCGCGTGTGCGCGCCTGGCTGTTCCAGATACTCACGATCGCCTTCGTGGTGGGCCTGGGCTGGTACCTGTTCCACAACACCCAGACCAACCTGCAACACCGGGGCATCACCTCGGGTTTCGACTTTCTCGAGCGCAGCGCCGGCTTCGGCATCGCCCAGCACCTGATTCCCTATGTGGAATCCGACAGCTATGCGCGGGTGTTCGTCATCGGCCTGCTCAATACCCTGCTGGTGACCTTCATCGGTGTCATTCTGGCGACGATCCTGGGCTTCATCATCGGTGTGGCACGCCTGTCACCGAACTGGATGATCAACAAACTGGCGACCGTATATGTGGAGACGTTCCGCAATATCCCGCCGTTGCTGCAGATCCTGTTCTGGTATTTTGCCGTGTTCCTGACCCTGCCGGGGCCACGGGGCAGCATCAACATCGACGACACTTTCTATATCAGCAACCGTGGCCTGAACATGCCCGGCGCCTCCATGGCTGACGGCTTCTGGCCGTTTGTCGCTGCCGTGGTGCTGGCGATCGTGGCCATCGTGGCGATGGTGCGTTACGCCAACAAGCGCTTCAACGAAACCGGCAAACCGTTCCACAAGTTCTGGGTGGGGCTGGCGCTGTTCATTGCCATCCCGGGCCTGTGCGTGCTGCTGTCTGGCAGCCCGGTGCACTGGGAAATACCACAACTGAAGGGCTTCAACTTTGTTGGCGGATGGGTGCTGATACCTGAGCTGCTGGCATTGACGTTGGCACTGACTATCTATACCGCCGCGTTCATCGCTGAAATCGTGCGCTCGGGTATTCGTTCGGTCAGCCATGGTCAGACCGAAGCCGCCCGTTCCCTTGGTCTGCGTGAGGGCCCGACCCTGCGCAAGGTGATCATTCCCCAGGCACTGCGGGTGATCATTCCGCCGCTGACCAGCCAGTACCTGAACCTGGCGAAGAACTCGTCGCTGGCGGCCGGTATCGGCTACCCGGAGATGGTCTCGCTGTTCGCCGGTACCGTGCTCAACCAGACCGGCCAGGCCATCGAGGTGATCGCCATCACCATGAGTGTCTATCTCGCCATCAGCATCAGCATTTCGCTGCTGATGAACTGGTACAACAAGCGCATAGCGCTGATCGAGCGGTGAGGATACGCCCGTGAATGCCCATGTTTTCAAACCTGACATGCCGCCACCGGTGAAAACCGTCGGCGTGCTCGCATGGATGCGTGCAAACCTGTTCTCCAGCTGGCTCAACACCCTGCTGACCCTGTTCGCCGTGTACCTGGTGTGGCTGATCGTGCCGCCGCTGGTGCAATGGGCGCTGATCGACGCCAACTGGGTCGGCACCACCCGCGCCGATTGCACCAAAGAAGGCGCCTGCTGGGTGTTCGTGCAGCAGCGTTTCGGTCAGTTCATGTATGGCTACTACCCGGTCGAACTACGCTGGCGCGTGGACCTCACCGTGTGGCTGGCCGTGCTGGGTGCCGCACCGCTGTTCATCAAGCGCTTCCCGCGCAAGGCCATCTACGGCCTGGGCTTCCTGGTGCTGTACCCAGTCATTGCCTACACCTTGCTGCACGGCGGCCTGCTGGGCCTGACCAATGTCGCCACCAGCCAGTGGGGCGGCCTGATGCTGACCTTGGTGATTGCCACCGTGGGTATCGTCGGCGCCTTGCCGCTGGGCATCCTGCTGGCCCTCGGGCGGCGTTCGAGGATGCCCGCGGTGAAGGTGGTCTGCGTCACCTTCATCGAGTTCTGGCGTGGCGTGCCGCTGATCACCGTGCTGTTCATGTCGTCGGTGATGCTGCCGTTGTTCCTGCCTGAAGGCATGAGCTTCGACAAGCTGCTGCGGGCGATGATCGGGGTGATCCTGTTCCAGTCGGCGTATGTCGCCGAGGTGGTGCGCGGTGGCCTGCAGGCCATCCCCAAGGGCCAGTACGAAGCTGCCGCGGCCATGGGCCTTGGCTACTGGCGCGCGATGGGCCTGGTGATCCTGCCGCAAGCGCTCAAGCTGGTAATCCCCGGCATCGTCAACACCTTCATCGCCCTGTTCAAGGACACCAGCCTGGTGATCATCATCGGCCTGTTCGACTTGCTCAACAGCGTCAAGCAAGCCGCCGCTGACCCGGCCTGGCTGGGCATGGCCACCGAGGGCTATGTGTTCGCCGCCCTGGTGTTCTGGATTTTCTGTTTCGGTATGTCCCGCTACTCCATGCACCTGGAGCGCAAGCTGGACACTGGCCACAAGCGTTAGGAGTTTCGAAATGAGTGAAGCGATCAAGCAGCCTGCCGGCCCCGAAGGCATCATCCAGATGCAGGGCGTGAACAAGTGGTACGGCCAGTTCCATGTGCTCAAGGACATCAACCTGAACGTGCGCCAGGGCGAGCGTATCGTGCTGTGCGGCCCGTCCGGCTCGGGCAAGTCGACCACCATCCGTTGCCTCAACCGCCTGGAGGAGCACCAACAGGGCCGCATCGTGGTCGATGGCGTGGAGCTGACCAACGACCTCAAGCAGATCGAAGCGATCCGCCGCGAGGTGGGCATGGTGTTCCAGCACTTCAACCTGTTCCCGCACCTGAGCATTCTGGAAAACTGCACGCTGGCGCCGATGTGGGTGCGCAAGATGCCCCGGCGCAAGGCCGAGGAAATCGCCATGCACTACCTGGAGCGGGTACGTATTCCAGAGCAGGCGCACAAGTTCCCGGGGCAGCTCTCGGGGGGCCAGCAGCAGCGCGTGGCAATTGCCCGGGCGCTGTGCATGAAGCCGAAGATCATGCTGTTCGACGAGCCGACGTCGGCGCTGGACCCGGAAATGGTCAAGGAAGTGCTCGACACCATGGTCGGCCTGGCCGAGGACGGCATGACCATGCTCTGCGTGACCCACGAGATGGGCTTTGCCCGCACCGTGGCGAACCGGGTGATCTTCATGGACAAAGGGGAGATCGTCGAGCAGGCGGCACCGGATGACTTCTTCGACCGACCGCGCAGCGACCGGACCAAGCTGTTCCTCAGCCAGATCCTGCACTGATGCAAAAAGGGGCTGCAAAGCAGCCCCTTTTTGCCCTTACTTCTCTTCCGAGTTGGTGGCGGGTGCCGGTGGCGGCCGCAGCCCTACTTCGGCAATCAGCTTCAGCTGCTGACCATTGCGCATCACCTCGATGGTGATCTTGTCGGTCGGCTTGATCCGCGCCACCTGGTTCATCGACTTGCGCCCGTCGCCAGCGGGTTCACCGTTGATGCTCAGGATCACGTCACCCAGCTGCAACCCGGCCTTCTGTGCCGGGCCGTCGCGGAAGATACCGGCCACCACGATGCCAGGGCGGCCCTGCATGCCGAACGATTCGGCCAGTTCCTGGCTCAACGGCTGCACCTCGATGCCCAGCCAGCCACGGATCACCTGGCCGTGTTCGACGATCGATTTCATCACCTCCAGCGCCAGCTTGATCGGGATGGCGAAGCCGATGCCCTGGGAGCCGCCGGACTTGGAGAAGATGGCCGTGTTGATACCGACCAGGTTGCCATTGGCGTCGACCAGCGCACCACCGGAGTTGCCCGGGTTGATCGCCGCGTCGGTCTGAATGAAGTCTTCGTAGTTGTTCAGGCCCAGCTGGTTGCGGCCGGTGGCGCTGATGATGCCCATGGTCACGGTCTGGCCAACACCAAACGGGTTGCCAATGGCCAGCACCACATCACCGATGTGGATGTTGTCTGAGCGGCCGATGGTGATGGCTGGCAGGTTCTTCAGGTCGATCTTCAACACCGCCAGGTCGGTTTCCGGGTCGCTGCCGATCACCCGTGCCAGGGTTTCGCGGCCGTCCTTCAGGGCCACGACGATCTGGTCGGCACCGCTGGTGACGTGGTTGTTGGTCAGCAGGTAGCCCTCGGGGCTCATGATCACCGCCGAACCCAGGCTCGACTCCCAGCGGCGCTGCTTGGGCAGGTTGTCACCGAAGAAACGGCGGAACTGCGGGTCCTCGAACAGCGGGTGAGCGGTCTTGTTCACCACCTTGGTGGTGTACAGGTTGACCACCGCCGGGGCGGCGAGGGTCACGGCGTCGGCGTAGGACACCGGCCCCTGCATGATCCGCGTGGTTTGCGGGGCTTGCTGCAGGTTGACGTCCTGGCTGGGCAGGCCGACCCACTCTGGGTAGCGCTGGATGATCAGTACGGCGATCAGAATGCCGGTGAGCAGGGGCCAGCCAAAGTAACGCAAAGCCTTGAACATGAACGAGTCCTGGAAAGAGCGGGGGCCATCGGCCGCGCAGTGGGGCATGAGCGCGCGCGATCATACACCGGTTCCCCCGATGCCGGCGACGGCCCATAATGGCCGGCATTATACGGGCGTTCTCCAGACGTTGCGCCCGAGAAAAGCGCAGATTTCGAGGAGATTTTCATGGCCGTCGCACTCAACACCCTCGTCGAGGAAGCCGAACGCTACCTGGGCAGCGCGAAGATCCAGGATTATTGCCCCAACGGCCTGCAGGTCGAGGGGCGGCCGCAGGTCAGTCGCATCGTCAGCGGCGTCACTGCCAGCCAGGCGCTGCTGGATGCTGCGGTCGAGGCCGAGGCCGACCTGATCCTGGTGCACCACGGTTACTTCTGGAAGGGCGAGAACCCCTGCGTTACCGGGATCCGTCAGCGCCGGCTGAAGACATTGCTCAAGCACGACATCAGCCTGCTGGCGTTTCATTTGCCGCTGGATGTGCACCCCGAGGTTGGCAACAACGTGCAGTTGGCGCGGCAACTGGATATCACCGTCGAAGGCCCGCTGGACCCGGAAAACCCCAAGGTCGTCGGGCTGGTCGGCTCGCTGAGCGAGCCGGTGACCGCGCGCGATTTTGCCCGCCGGGTGCAGGAAGTGCTCGGGCGCGAGCCGTTGCTGGTGGAGGGCGACCAGATGATTCGCCGGGTCGGCTGGTGCACCGGGGGCGGGCAGGGCTACATCGATACCGCTATCGCTGCCGGAGTGGACCTGTATCTCACCGGCGAGGCGTCGGAGCAGACCTATCACAGCGCCCGCGAGAACGGGGTCAGCTTTATTGCCGCCGGGCACCATGCAACCGAGCGGTACGGCGTGCAGGCGCTGGGCGATTACCTGGCGCGGCGGTTTGCCCTGGAGCATCTGTTCATCGACTGCCCAAATCCGATCTGATATCGGCGTCGCCTGCTTCGCGGGTAAACCCGCTCCCACAGGGATAGCGCCAGTCTTCATGAGTTGAGCAATTCAGCTGCTCCCACAGGGATAGCGCCAGTCTTCATGAGTTGAGCAATTCAGCTGCTCCCACAGGGATAGGGCCAAGCCTGAGGTCTGTGCATCACCTGTGGGAGCGGGTTTACCCGCGAAAGCGCCAGGCCTGCCAGCCCCAAACCCTCAGTCATATCGTTAGACTTTTTCGATCTAGCCCGCCTCCTAAATAGAAGCAGCCGCTGTGATAAAGTGGCTCGCTCGAACACGGCCCGCTGGCCGTCCATAAGATCGTTTTTCGTGTTTTTTCGTGAGTAGCCATGGTCGACAAACTGACGCACTTGAAACAGCTGGAGGCGGAAAGCATCCACATCATCCGCGAGGTGGCCGCCGAGTTCGATAACCCGGTGATGCTGTACTCGATCGGCAAGGATTCCGCCGTGATGCTGCACCTGGCGCGCAAGGCCTTCTTCCCGGGCAAGCTGCCGTTCCCGGTGATGCACGTCGACACCCAGTGGAAATTCCAGGAGATGTACAGCTTCCGCGACAAGATGGTCGAGGAAATGGGCCTGGAGCTGATCACCCACGTCAACCCTGAGGGTGTGGCGCAGGGCATCAACCCGTTCACGCATGGCAGCTCCAAGCACACCGATATCATGAAGACCCAGGGCCTCAAGCAGGCACTGGACAAGTATGGTTTCGATGCTGCCTTTGGTGGCGCGCGCCGCGACGAAGAGAAGTCGCGGGCCAAGGAGCGTGTCTACTCGTTCCGTGACAGCAAGCACCGCTGGGACCCGAAGAACCAGCGCCCGGAGCTGTGGAACGTCTACAACGGCAAGGTCAACAAGGGCGAGTCGATCCGCGTCTTCCCGCTGTCGAACTGGACCGAGCTGGACATCTGGCAGTACATCTACCTCGAAGGCATCCCGATCGTGCCGCTGTACTTCGCCGCCGAGCGTGAAGTCATCGAGAAGAACGGCACCCTGATCATGATCGACGACGATCGCATCCTCGAGCACCTCTCCGAGGAAGAGAAGGCGCGCATCGTCAAGAAGAAGGTGCGTTTCCGTACCCTCGGCTGCTACCCGCTGACGGGCGCTGTCGAGTCGGAAGCCGAGACCCTGACGGACATCATTCAGGAAATGCTCCTGACCCGTACGTCCGAACGCCAGGGCCGTGTCATCGACCACGATGGCGCCGGTTCCATGGAAGACAAGAAACGCCAAGGCTACTTCTAATTTCAGGGTTACTCCATGTCGCACCAATCTGATCTGATCAGCGAGGACATCCTCGCCTACCTGGCCCAGCACGAGCGCAAGGAACTGCTGCGCTTCCTGACCTGCGGCAACGTCGACGATGGCAAGAGCACCCTGATCGGGCGCCTGCTGCACGACTCCAAGATGATCTACGAGGACCACCTCGAAGCCATCACCCGTGATTCGAAGAAAGTCGGCACCACCGGCGAAGAAGTCGACCTGGCGTTGCTGGTCGACGGCCTGCAGGCCGAGCGTGAGCAGGGCATCACCATCGATGTCGCCTACCGCTACTTCTCCACCGCCAAGCGCAAGTTCATCATCGCCGACACCCCGGGCCACGAGCAGTACACCCGCAACATGGCCACCGGTGCGTCGACCTGTGACCTGGCGATCATCCTGGTCGATGCCCGCTACGGCGTGCAGACCCAGACCCGCCGCCACAGCTACATCGCATCCTTGCTGGGCATCAAGCACATCGTGGTTGCGGTCAACAAGATGGACCTCAAGGGCTTCGATGAAGAAGTCTTCGAGTCGATCAAGGCCGATTACCTGAAGTTCGCCGACGCCATCAACCTGACTCCGAGCAGCCTGCACTTCGTGCCGATGTCGGCGCTCAAGGGCGACAACGTGGTCAACCACAGCGATCGCTCGCCGTGGTACGCCGGCCCGACGCTGATGGAAATCCTCGAAACCGTCGAAGTGTCGGCCGACCGCAACTTCACCGACCTGCGGTTCCCGGTGCAGTACGTCAACCGCCCGAACCTGAACTTCCGTGGCTTCGCCGGCACCCTCGCCAGTGGCGTGGTGCACAAAGGCGACGAAATCGTCGTGCTGCCTTCGGGCAAGAGCAGCCGGGTCAAGTCCATCGTCACCTACGAAGGCGAACTGGAAAACGCCGGCCCAGGCCAGGCGGTGACCCTGACCATGGAAGACGAGATCGATATCTCCCGTGGCGACCTGCTGGTGCACGCCGATAACGTGCCACCGGTGACCGACCAGTTCGACGCCATGCTGGTGTGGATGGCCGAAGAGCCGATGCTCCCAGGCAAGAAATACGACATCAAGCGCGCCACCAGCTATGTGCCGGGCTCGATTGCCAGCATCACCCACAAGGTCGATGTGAATACCTTGGAGCAGGGGGCTGCAAGCGCTCTGCAGTTGAACGAGATTGGCCGCGTCAAGGTAGCCCTGGACGCCTCTATCGCCCTGGACGGTTACGACAGTAACCGCACCACTGGCGCGTTTATCGTCATCGACCGCCTGACCAACGGCACCGTCGGCGCCGGCATGATCATCGCGCCGCCAGTCCTGCCGCACGGCAGCACTGGCCAGCATGGCAAGCAGGCTCACGTGGCTACCGAAGAGCGCGCCATGCGCTTCGGCCAGCAACCGGCCACCGTGCTGTTCAGCGGCCTGTCCGGCGCAGGCAAGAGCACTCTGGCCTATGCCGTCGAGCGCAAGCTGTTCGACATGGGCCGTGCGGTGTACGTGCTCGATGGCCAGAACCTGCGCCATGACCTGAACAAGGGCCTGCCACAGGACCGTGCCGGCCGCACCGAGAACTGGCGTCGCGCCGCCCACGTGGCGCGCCAGTTCAACGAAGCCGGCCTGCTGACCCTGGCTGCGTTCGTTGCCCCGGATGCCGAAGGCCGCGAACAGGCCAAGGCGCTGATCGGCAAGGACCGCCTGGTGACCGTTTACGTTCAGGCCTCGCCGCTGGCGTGCCGCGAGCGTGACCCGCAAGGCCTGTACGCTGCGGGTGGCGACAACATTCCGGGCGAGAGCTTCCCGTTCGACGTGCCGCTGGATGCGGACCTGGTGATTGATACCCAGAGCACCAGCGTTGAAGAAGGCGTGAAGCAGGTGCTGGATGTGCTGCGTCAGCGTGGCGCCATCTAAACGCAGGTGCTGAATGAAAAACCCCGCTTCGGCGGGGTTTTTTGTTTGCGGGGCGGGAAGATACATTTTGGTTACCGGGCGCTTGCCGTGACATTTTCAGCGCCTATGAAAACGAGCGCCGCCCGCGCGGCGCATTGCGGATAAATCCGCTCCCACATTTGCTGCAACGTGGCCATGCCTGATAGGCCATGGTTGTCAGCCTTGTGCGTTCGGTTGGATTTTGAGATTGGCGCTGACACCGCTCCGCATGTCTCAAGACATGCGCCAAGGCAGGCAACCCTGACCTCACAGGTTCGGCACGTTGCAACAAATGAGGGAGCGGATTTATCCGCGATGCGCCGCGCGGGCGGCACTCGATTTGCGCACCGCTGCACAACTCAAGACAGGCACTTGGTAGACATCACGCTATTTCTTGGCAAGCCATAGGCAGGTAGCTGATATCAAGTATCACAAGGCCACTGTTTTGTACCCTCTAGCCTTTCTTGCCCTCGACGGAGTCGAAGTGCCGGTCATAGTCACTTCGGCGTTCACATCCTTGCTTGTAAGGATCCATATCGCAGGCAAATTTCGGGTTCTGCCGATCAGGCAAAAGCAGGTTTCTGCCATTGGTGCAACCGGATAGAAGCCGCATCAACATCCATACAGATTTGTTCATTGCATGTCATTGAACAAGGGAAGTTCCTTTGATTTTCGCCAAGCAATGATCCGTGCGATCACCCCCTCGGCGCAGCCCTCGAGGTCGTTTGCCGGGTAGTAGAGGAGGTCAGAGCCATCCGGGTGGCCGGCCATCTCGATAAAGTGTTCGAGCAAGCGATCCTGCCAAGCCGAGGTACCGGAAGCCTGTAGCAATTCCTCAACCACAGTCCTGAACTCGGCGCGCGTGTAATTTGTAAGGGAGCGTTTTTGACTCATCACCACTTCACCTCCGATGACAGCGCATACTGCAGGGCACTCATGATCCGCAGGTTCTCGGCATCGTACATCGCACCGCCAAAGGCGGGTGAGTCGAGGTGGCAGATCTCGAAGTTGCGCACGCCTTTTGCGGTTTCAGCGAAAGGCGCGCGGGGTGGCCAGCCTTGCTTGATGCGGTTGAGTTGCGAGGTAACGAATTGTTGGGAGTAGATCGGGTCTTCTGCAATTGCCAGCCAGAAGGCCTGAGAGAAATCGTCGAAGTCGATGAAGGTTTGTTCAGCAAGTTTGTTTGCTATATGCCCGGGGAGTGGGAATGCCATGTCAGCGTTTCTCTCTTGAAGTGATGTCGAGATCATGGCTATGTTTTTTTGGGATGGAAATATTCACCGTGCTACATTGGATGTAGGTTCATTTTGAAGGATTTGTAGGAGCGTTCTCACTCCAAAGGGAGGTACCCCGCCGGAGCGGGGCTTAGGGCTCAAGAGGCTTTCAATCCAGTTTTTTGGTTGGAGGCGCGCCACTCTTTAATGATTCGTAAAATTTCTTCAGGGGTGTCCAGTCCATCGGCTTCAGGCCAATAAATAAGGTCAGATCCGCTGGGGTGCTCAGAGATTTCTTTGAATTTCATGATGCGCATATCCAGTTCTTTTTCGCTTACATCATCCGCCGGATCGGTGATGGAGGTAATGAACTCAAGGAATTCAGCCTCGGTGAAGTCGGAAAATATTTTGTTGTCTTTCATTGCGATGTCCCGTAGTGGATTCGGTTGTGGGCCTCAAGACGCCCTCATTCAGATTCAGCGCACCGCGGGTATCACGCAAGGGTTCACCAAATTTGACGGTTTCATTTTGAACCATGTAGTCATCCTCCTGGTCGCTACATGGCAAAGCGTGCTCCAGGCAGTTTTTCCTGTATGTCAGGCGCTGCTCGTCAATCAGTAGGAGTGTTCCTGCTGATTGGAAAGATCTGGTTTAAATATGCTTTTCGGAAACAGGAATAACGCGCTTTTCCTTAACAGCCTTGTAGGAAAAGCTTGAATAAATCTCCTTCACCCCTGGCAACCGCTGCAGCACTTCCCGGGTAAATTCGCCAAACGACTCAAGATCCTTCGCCAGAATCTCCAAGAGAAAGTCATACCGCCCGGAGATGTTATGGCAAGCAACAATCTCGGGAATCTCCATCAGCCTTTGCTCGAACGCTAAAGCCATATCTTTGGTATGCGAGTCCATCATGATGCTGACAAATGCCGTCACCCCAAACCCAAGCGACTTGGGCGAAAGAATGGCCTGATAACCGGTGATGTAGCCGTTGTCCTCCAGCAACTTGACCCGTCGCCAGCAAGGCGAGGTGGTCAGCGAGACCTGGTCGGCGAGTTCGGAAACGGTGAGGCGGGCGTTGTCCTGCAAGGCCGCGAGCAGGGCGCGGTCAGTGCGGTCGAGGCTTGAAGGCATGTTTTGCCCTCCTGGTGTTGTATTTGTTGTTTTCTTTCCAAAGCATGCGCCAATGCGTGGGCAACTTTGGAAAATATCAGGCAGCTCGGTGGCATAAGCTTATAGCAAACCACCAGAGGCTGTTGCCATGCGCGACTCCCATAACAACACCGGTTTTTCCACCCGCGCCATCCACCATGGCTACGACCCGCTTTCCCACGGTGGTGCTCTGGTGCCCCCGGTTTACCAGACTGCAACGTATGCCTTCCCCAACGTCGAATACGGCGCGGCGTGCTTTGCCGGGGAGCAGGGCGGGCACTTCTATAGCCGCATCTCCAACCCGACCCTGGCCTTGCTGGAGCAGCGCATGGCGTCGCTGGAAGGGGGCGAGGCAGGCCTGGCGCTGGCCTCGGGCATGGGCGCCATCACCTCGACCTTGTGGACTCTGCTGCGCCCCGGTGACGAACTGATCGTCGGGCGCACGGTGTATGGCTGCACCTTTGCCTTCATGCACCATGGCATCGGTGAGTTCGGGGTGAAAATCCGCCATGTCGACCTCAACGACACCCAGGCGCTGAAAGCAGCGATCACCCACAAGACCCGGATGATCTACTTCGAAACACCGGCCAATCCGAACATGCAACTGGTCGATATCGCGGCGGTGGCCGAAGCGGCGCGGGGGCATGACCTGCATATCGTGGTCGACAACACCTATTGCACGCCGTATCTGCAGCGGCCTCTGGAGCTGGGCGCCGACCTGGTGGTGCATTCGGCGACCAAGTACCTCAGTGGCCATGGTGATATCACGGCTGGCCTGGTGATCGGGCGCAAGGCGCTGGTGGACCGGATTCGCCTTGAAGGCCTCAAGGACATGACTGGCGCGGTACTGTCGCCGCACGATGCCTCACTTTTGATGCGTGGCATCAAGACCCTCGCGTTGCGCATGGACCGTCACTGCGCGAATGCCCTGCAAGTTGCTGAATTCCTTGCGTGTCGGCCGCAGGTGGAGCTGATCCAGTATCCGGGGCTGCCCTCGTTCGCTCAATACGAACTGGCGCAGCGGCAGATGCGCTTGCCGGGCGGGATGATCGCTTTCGAGCTCAAGGGCGGGATCGAAGCCGGGCGGCGCTTCATGAATGCGCTGCAACTGTTTGCCCGGGCGGTGAGCCTGGGCGATGCCGAGTCGCTGGCGCAGCACCCTGCGAGCATGACCCATTCCAGCTATACGCCCGAAGAGCGGGCGCATCACGGGATTTCCGAGGGCCTGGTGCGGTTGTCGGTGGGGCTGGAAGATGTCGAGGATCTGCTGGCGGATGTCGAGCAGGCTTTGAAGGCTTGCAGCTAGATTGCTTGCTCGGGCCTCTTCGCGGGTAAACCCGCTCCCACAAAGACCGCGCAGCCTTCAAAACCTGTGAAGTCCCGTGGGAGCGGGTTTACCCACGAAGAGGCCAGTGAATCCAGCCCAAGAAAAAGGCCTCATGCGAGGCCTTGTTCATTTTCAGCTGATCAGCGCTTGAGGCCGTAGCTTTCGTCGAGCATGCCCGGCGAGTTCGGCGACTTCGGTGCATAGTCGCGCGGCACTTCCGCGGTGTCCTTCGGTGGGGTCAGGCGGTCACGCGGACCCTGGGTACCCTCGGAGTGCAGGGCGGCGAGCAGACGCTGGCGGGTCAGCTCGTCGAGTGCCAGGTGGTTGGCGCCGTCGGCCAGGTGATCCTGCACGTCCTGATAGCTCTGGGTCAGCTTTTTGACCAGTACCGCAGTGCTGTTGAAGTGGGTAACCACCTGGTTCTGGTAGCTGTCGAAACGCTGCTGGATATCGTCCAGCTGACGTTGGGTGCTGCTGGGGGCCGCATTGGGCAACAGGCGGGCCACGATGAAACCGACCGCCACACCGATGACCAGGGCCAGGGTTGGCAACAACCAAACAAGGAGCGAGAGTTCCACGAGTCCTTCCTCTATAAACGGCTTTGCTTTACGTTAACGGCTCAGACCTGCGCTGTATACCGCGAGCGATCGCAAATCAGAACAGAATTCCTCACCTAGACGAAACGACCCCCCTTGAGGTCACGGAGTAGTGCCTTGCTTGTTCGCGAAACCCCCTTGTTCATCGATGGCCCGATCGGCCAGCTGGAAGCCTTGTACCTGGATGTGGCCGATGCCCGCGGTGCGGTGTTGATCTGCCACCCCAACCCGGTCCAGGGCGGCACCATGCTCAACAAGGTGGTTTCGACCCTGCAGCGCACCGCCCGCGACGCCGGCTATGTGACTTTGCGCTTCAACTACCGCGGTGTCGGCCAAAGTGCCGGCAGCCATGACATGGGCGCTGGCGAGGTGGCCGATGCCGAGGCCGCCGCAGCGTGGCTGCGCGCGAAGCACCCTGAGCTGCCGCTGGTGCTGATGGGCTTCTCGTTCGGCGGCTTTGTCGCCACCAGCCTGGCCGGGCGCCTTGAAGCGCAGGGTGTGGAGCTGCAACAGCTGTTCATGATCGCCCCGGCGGTGATGCGCCTGACCGCCGACTTCCCGCTGCCGCAGCGCTGCCCGATCGCCGTGGTGCAGCCAGACGCCGATGAAGTCGTCGATCCGCAACTGGTTTACGAATGGTCCGACGCACTGGGTCGCCCCCATGAGCTGCTGAAAGTGGCAGAATGCGGACACTTCTTCCATGGCAAGCTGACCGATCTGAAGGATCTGCTGCTGCCGCGCCTTTCGAACTGAGCCAAGCCTGAATAAGCGAACACCCATGACCACGCGCATCCTCACCGGTATCACCACCACCGGCACCCCGCATCTGGGCAACTACGCCGGCGCCATCCGCCCGGCGATCGTCGCCAGCCAGCAGCCCGGTGTCGACTCGTTCTATTTCCTGGCCGACTACCACGCCCTGATCAAGTGCGACGACCCGCTGCGCATCCAGCGTTCGCGCCTGGAAATCGCCGCCACCTGGCTGGCCGGTGGCCTGGACCCGGCAAAGGTGACCTTCTACCGCCAGTCCGACATCCCCGAGATCCCGGAGCTGACCTGGCTGCTGACTTGCGTCGCGGCCAAGGGCTTGCTCAACCGCGCCCACGCCTACAAGGCCTCGGTGGACAAGAACCTGGAAACCGGCGAAGACCCGGATGCCGGCGTGACCATGGGCCTTTACAGCTACCCCGTGCTGATGGCTGCAGACATCCTGATGTTCAATGCCAACAAGGTGCCGGTCGGCCGTGACCAGATCCAGCACGTGGAAATGGCCCGTGACATCGGCCAGCGCTTCAACCACCTGTTCGGCCAGGGCAACGACTTCTTCGCCCTGCCGGAAGCGGTGATCGAGGAGAGCGTGGCGACCCTGCCGGGTCTGGACGGGCGCAAGATGTCCAAAAGCTACGACAACACCATCCCGTTGTTCACCAGCGCCAAGGACATGAAAGACGCCATCTCGCGCATCGTCACCGACTCGCGTGCGCCTGGCGAAGCCAAGGACCCGGACAATTCGCACCTGTTCACCCTGTTCCAGGCCTTCTCGACGCCAGCGCAGTGCGCAGCGTTCCGCGATGAGCTGCTGCAGGGCCTGGGCTGGGGCGAGGCCAAGCAGCGCCTGTTCCAGCTGCTCGACGGCCAGCTGGCCGAGAAGCGTGAGCACTATCACCAGCTGATCTCGCGCCCGGCAGACCTGGAGGACATCCTCCTTGCCGGCGCCGCCAAGGCGCGCAAGATCGCCACCCCGTTCCTCGAGCAGCTGCGCGAGGCCGTTGGCCTGCGTTCGTTCCGCAGCAGCGTGCAGGCCACCACCGAGGTGAAGAAGAAAGCCGCCAAGAGCGCACGCTTTGTCAGCTTCCGTGACGAAGACGGCAGCTTCCGCTTCCGCCTGCTGGCCGCCGATGGCGAGCAGCTGTTGCTGTCGCGCAGTTTCGCCGACGGCAAGAGCGCCGGTGCCGTGAGCAAGCAGCTGCAGCAGGGCGGCGAAGCCGACGTGCGTGTCGAAGGCCTGGGCTTCAGCCTGTGGCTCAACGGCGAGCAGGTTGCCGACGGGCCGCAGTTCGACAGCGCCGAAGCCCGTGATTCGGCTGTCGAAAGCCTTCGTGTAGCGCTTCAGCCGTTGTAGGAGCGGATTTATCCGCGAACACCGGCATAGCCGGTGCCAGGCACCGCGTTGTCTGCTTCGCGGGTAAATCGGGGCGCCGAACCGCCGCTCCCACAGGAATGCGAACCGCCTGAGGCATTTCGCCGCAAGTCTGATTGCCATTAAGCGGGCCTGTCGCTACAGTGACGGCCCGTTTTTTGTTGCCTCGCTAACGAAATCATGACGCCCCTAGAACGATATCAAGCAGATCTGAAACGTCCCGACTTCTTCCATGACGCGGCGCAGGAAACTGCGGTGCGTCACCTGCAGCGTCTGTACGACGACCTGGTGCGCGCGCAGAACAACAAGCCGGGCGTGTTCGGCAAGCTGTTCGGCAAGAAGGAGCAGACGCCGGTCAAAGGCCTGTACTTCTGGGGTGGTGTAGGGCGCGGCAAGACCTATCTGGTCGACACGTTCTACGAAGCGCTGCCGTTCAAACAGAAGATGCGCACGCACTTCCACCGCTTCATGAAGCGCGTCCACGAGGAAATGAAAACCCTCAAGGGCGAAAAGAACCCGCTGACCATCATCGCCAAGCGCTTCAGCGAAGAAGCCAAGGTGATCTGCTTCGATGAGTTCTTCGTTTCCGACATCACCGATGCCATGATCCTGGGCACCTTGATGGAAGAGCTGTTCAAGAACGGTGTTTCGCTGGTGGCGACCTCCAACATCGTCCCTGACGGCCTGTACAAGGACGGCCTGCAGCGCGCGCGCTTCCTGCCGGCTATTGCCATGATCAAGCAGTACACCGACGTGGTGAACGTCGACAGCGGCGTCGACTACCGTTTGCGTCACCTGGAGCAGGCCGAACTGTTCCACTTCCCGCTCAACGATGCGGCGCACCAGAGCATGCGCGCCAGCTTCAAGGCGCTGACGCCCGAGTGCACCCAGGCCGTCGAGAACGACGTGCTGATGATCGAAAACCGCCCGATCAACGCCCTGCGCACCTGCGACGACGTAGCCTGGTTCGACTTCCGTGCCCTGTGCGATGGGCCGCGCAGCCAGAACGACTACATCGAGCTGGGCAAGATCTTCCATGCCGTGTTGCTGAGCAATGTGGAGCAGATGGGCGTCACTACCGATGACATCGCTCGCCGCTTCATCAACATGGTGGACGAGTTCTACGACCGTAACGTCAAGCTGATCATCTCGGCCGAGGTAGAGCTGAAAGACCTGTACACCGGCGGGCGCCTGAGCTTCGAGTTCCAGCGCACCCTGAGCCGCTTGCTGGAAATGCAGTCGCACGAATTCCTCGCGCGCGCACACAAGCCCTGAGGGCAGCTGCAAGCCACAAGCTGCAAGCGGTAAGAAAAAGCCAGAACAGTTCGAGAGCTGTTCTGGCTTTTTTGCTTTCTCTTGCCGCTTGCAGCTTCCGGCTTGAAGTTCAGGTGGCCTCAGGCCTCTTGCATGAACTGCTGGCGATACTGGTTCGGCGACAACTCAGTATGCTGGCGGAACAACCGCGCAAAGAAACTCGCATCGTCGTAACCGACCTCATAACTGATGGTCTTGATGCTTTTGCGCGTGCTCGACAGCAGCCCCTTGGCCGTCTCGATGCGTAACCGCTGCAGGTAGTGCAACGGCTTGTCACCGGTCGCCCCCTGGAAGCGCCGCATGAAGTTGCGGATGCTCATGCCATGGTTGCGGGCAACATCCTCGAAGCGGAACTTGTCGGCGAAGTGTTCCTCCAGCCAGTGCTGGATCTGCAGGATGATCAGGTCCTGGTGCAGTTTCTGGCCGCCAAAACCCATACGCCCAGGCGTGTAGTTGCGCTGCACTTCGTAGAGGATGTCCCGGGCTACGGCTCGCGCCACATTTGCGCCGCAGAAGCGCTCGATCAGGTAGATGTAAAGGTCGCAGGCGGATGTGGTGCCGCCGGCGCAGTACAGGTTGTCGGCGTCGGTCAGGTGCTTGTCCTGGTTCAGGCGGATCTTCGGGAAGCGTTCGGCGAAGCTGTTGAAGAAACGCCAGTAGGTGGTTGCTTCCTTGCCGTCGAGCAGGCCGGATTCAGCCAGCCAGAACACCCCGCTGGCTTCGGCACACAGTACGGCGCCACGGGCGTGCTGTTCGCGCAGCCATGGCAGCACCTGTGGATAACGTTGCAGGAGGTTGTCGAAATCGTCCCAGAAGGCCGGGAGGATGATCACGTCGGCATCATCGAGGCCGCCTTCGACCGGCAGCTGCACATTGCTGAAGCTGTCCACCGGCTGGCCATCGGGGCTCACCAGGCGAATCTCGAACATGGGCTGCAAGCCCAGGCCCAGCTGCTTGCTGTAGCGCAGGCTGGCCAGATGGAAGAAATCCTTGGCCTGCATCAGGGTCGATGCGAACACCTTGTCAATGGCCAGGATGCTGACGCGCCGCAACGACGCCGAGGGTTGGGTAAACATCATTGTCATTGTTCTTATAGGGTAGAGTGGTCAATCACCGGCTGGATCGTCTTATTTTTTGGCGATTGTGTCTACCCCGTGTAACAGAGGGGCCGCGAGGCGGCCCCTTGCGGCTCAGGGTGCGGGGTTCGGCTGGTCCTGGTGGATTGCCTCGATTGCCGCCAGCAGTTCGTCGCTGAGGTTCAGCTGCAGGCTGTCGAGGTTGCTCTGCAGTTGCACCAGGTCGGTCGCGCCGATGATGTTGCTGGTCACGAACGGCTGCCGGGTGACGAACGCCAAGGCCATCTGCGCCGGGTCCAGGCCGTGCGCCTGGGCCAGCTGTACATAACGGCTGCAGGCCGCCACGGTCTGCGGGTTGGAGTAGCGGGCGAAGCGGCTGAACAGGGTCAGCCGGCCCTTTTCTGGCCGTGCACCGTGCTCATACTTGCCCGAGAGCATGCCGAACGCCAGCGGCGAATAAGCCAGCAGGCCGCACTGCTCGCGGATTGCCACCTCCGCCAGGCCCACCTCGAAGCTGCGGTTGAGCAGGTTGTAAGGGTTCTGGATCGACACCGCACGCGGCCAGCCACGGCTATCGGCCAGGTGGAGGAATTTCATCGTGCCCCATGGCGTTTCGTTGGACAGGCCGATGTGGCGGATCTTGCCGGCACGCACCTGCTCGTCGAGTACTTCAAGGGTTTCTTCCAGCGGGGTGAACAGGTCGTTGGCCAGGTGCTGGTAACCGAGCTTGCCGAAGAAGTTGGTGCTGCGCTCCGGCCAGTGCAGCTGGTAGAGGTCGATGCGGTCGGTCTGCAGGCGCTTGAGGCTCTCGTCCAGCGCGGCAACGATGTGCTGGCGGTTGTGCTTGAGCTGGCCGTCGCGGATGTGGCTGATGCCGTTGCCGGGGCCGGCGACCTTGCTCGCCAGCACCCAGTCGTCGCGGTCGCCGTTGGTGCGGAACCAGTTGCCGATGATGCGCTCGGTGGCCGCGTAGGTTTCAGGGCGTGGTGGCACCGGGTACATCTCGGCGGTGTCGATGAAGTTGATGCCGCTGGCCTTGGCCAGGGCAATCTGCTCGAAGGCCTCGTCCTGGGTGTTCTGCTCACCCCAGGTCATGGTGCCCAGGCACAGGGCGCTGACGTCGAGGTCGGTACGGCCGAGCTTGCGGTATTCCATCGGGAAAACACTCCTTGGCAAAGAAGCCCATCAAAGCAGGTTGAAATTTTTCGCGCAATCTGGATAATTCTGCCCCTCTCCGTGTGGCGGAAGTGATGCACCACCACGCAGGAAGAACCCCGTCGAACATTGGCGTGCCCGACCCGAGCCCCCAAAAGCGTCAGCGTTCGGCTGCGCGCTTGCCCTTGGCAAGCTGTGCACTATCCAGTAAGATTCGCCGTCTATTTTTCGCTGGGCGGCCTCTGAGGCTTTAGAGAATGAAAACTTTTACTGCTAAACCGGAAACAGTAAAGCGCGAGTGGTTCGTAGTTGACGCCGCTGGCCAGACCCTGGGTCGTCTGGCTACCGAAATCGCTACCCGTCTGCGTGGCAAGCACAAACCAGAATACACCCCTCACGTTGACACCGGCGACTACATCGTCGTCATCAACGCTGAACAGGTTCGTGTGACTGGTGCCAAGTCTTCCGACAAAATGTACTACTCCCACTCCGGTTTCCCGGGCGGTATCAAGGAAATCAACTTCGAGAAGTTGATCGCCAAGGCCCCTGAGCGTGTTATCGAAACCGCGGTCAAAGGCATGCTGCCTAAGAACCCGCTGGGTCGCGACATGTACCGTAAGCTGAAAGTGTACGCGGGTGCTGCTCACCCACACACTGCTCAGCAGCCTCAAGAACTGAAGATCTAACGGGAAAGTTCATTATGTCGGCGACTCAAAATTACGGCACTGGCCGTCGCAAGACCGCAACCGCTCGCGTTTTCCTGCGTCCGGGTACTGGTAACATTTCCATCAACAACCGTTCTCTGGACGTGTTCTTCGGTCGCGAAACCGCTCGCATGGTTGTTCGCCAGCCACTTGAGCTGACCGAAACCGTTGAGAAGTTCGACATCTACGTCACCGTTTCCGGTGGTGGTGTCAGCGGTCAGGCCGGTGCGATCCGTCACGGTATCACCCGCGCTCTGATGGAATACGACGAAACCCTGCGTGGCGCTCTGCGTCGTGCTGGCTACGTCACCCGCGACGCTCGTGAAGTCGAGCGTAAGAAAGTGGGTCTGCGTAAAGCGCGTAAGCGTCCTCAGTACTCCAAGCGTTAATACCGCTTCGGCAGTCGAAAAAAGCCCGGTTCCTTGGAACCGGGCTTTTTTTTGTGCTTGAACTAACCTGTCAGCATGTCGGTGACCGCTTGTCGCATAGACGCAGATCAAGCAAAGCGCGGGTTATAGCTCCCTGTGGGGGTAATCACCTTGTCACTGTGTGGATTTGTTTCTTACCATGGCGGCCAATTTTTAGCGCCACAGACACAACCTAAGTACAGGCCAGGTCCAACTGGCCAAGCAAAGCTGATGGGAGAGGACTGAATGAGCAATGACGGCGTCAACGCAGGCCGGCGCCGCTTCCTCGTAGCCGCGACATCCGTGGTCGGGGCAGCGGGGGCAGTGGGGGCTGCGGTACCGTTCGTGGGGTCATGGTTTCCCAGTGCCAAGGCGAAGGCGGCCGGCGCACCGGTGAAGGTCAATATTGCCAAGGTCGAGCCGGGGCAGCAGATGGTTGCCGAGTGGCGTGGCCAGCCGGTATTCATCGTGCGGCGAACGCAGGAGATCCTTGGCAACCTGAAGAAGATCGAAGGTGACCTTTCCGACCCTCAGTCGAAGAGCTCGGTGCAGCCGGCTTATGTCGACCCCGAGGTTCGCTCGATCAAGCCGGAAATCCTCATTCTCGTAGGCCTGTGTACGCACCTGGGCTGCTCGCCGACCTTCCGCCCGGAAGTCGCGCCCGCAGACCTCGGGCCGAAGTGGGTCGGTGGCTATTTCTGCCCTTGCCACGGCTCCCACTACGACCTCGCTGGTCGTGTGTACAAGTCGCAGCCGGCGCCTCTCAATCTGCCAGTGCCGCCGCATTCTTATGAGTCGGACGACATCGTCGTCATCGGCGTCGACCAGGAGAAAGCATGATGAGCAAGTTCATGGACTGGATTGACGCTCGCTTCCCCGCCACCAAGATGTGGGAAGACCATCTGAGCAAGTATTACGCGCCCAAGAACTTCAACTTCCTGTATTTCTTCGGCTCGCTGGCCCTGTTGGTACTGGTCAACCAGATCGTCACTGGCGTGTGGCTGACCATGAGCTTCACGCCCTCGGCGGAAGAGGCCTTCGCCTCGGTCGAGTACATCATGCGTGACGTGGAGTACGGCTGGATTCTGCGCTACCTGCACTCCACGGGCGCCTCGGCGTTCTTCATCGTGGTCTACCTGCACATGTTCCGCGGCCTGCTCTATGGCTCCTACCAGAAGCCCCGTGAGTTGGTGTGGCTGTTCGGCATGCTGATCTATCTGGCGCTGATGGCCGAAGCCTTCATGGGCTATCTGCTGCCGTGGGGGCAGATGTCGTACTGGGGTGCCCAGGTGATCATCTCGCTGTTCGGTGCCATTCCGGTCATCGGTGGCGACCTGACCCAGTGGATCCGCGGTGACTACCTCATCTCGGGCATCACCCTGAACCGCTTCTTCGCCTTGCATGTGGTAGCGCTGCCGATCGTGATTCTGGGGCTGGTCGTGTTGCACATCCTGGCCCTGCACGAAGTAGGCTCGAACAACCCTGATGGCGTGGACATCAAGAAGAAAAAGGACGAAAACGGCATTCCGCTCGACGGCATTCCGTTCCACCCGTACTACACCGTCAAGGACATCGTCGGCGTGGTGGTGTTCCTCTTCGTGTTCTGCGCCGTGGTGTTCTTCTTCCCGGAGATGGGTGGTTACTTCCTGGAAAAACCCAACTTCGAGCAGGCGAACGCGTTCAAGACGCCAGAGCATATCGCCCCTGTGTGGTACTTCACGCCGTTCTACGCGATCCTGCGAGCGGTGCCTGACAAGCTCATGGGCGTAATCGCCATGGGTGCTGCGATTGCGGTGCTGTTCGTGCTGCCTTGGCTCGACCGCAGTCCGGTACGCTCCATGCGCTACAAGGGCTGGATCAGCAAGGTCTTCCTGCTGGTGTTCTGCATTGCCTTCGTCATTCTCGGCATTCTCGGTGTGTTGGCGCCTACTCCTGGGCGTACCTTGCTGTCGCAGGTGTGCACGGTGCTGTACTTCGCCTACTTCCTGCTGATGCCGTTCTACACAAGGCTCGAGAAGACCAAACCGGTTCCGGAAAGGGTGACTGGCTGATGAAAAAGTTGATTGCAGTATTTTTGCTGGCAGTGATGCCCGCCTTTTCCTTTGCTGCCGAACATGGCCTGGAGCTGGACAAGGTCGATATCGACCTGACCGACAAGGCTGCCATGCAGGACGGTGCACGTACCTTCGCCAACTATTGCATGGGCTGCCACAGCGCCAAGTTCCAGCGTTACGAGCGGGTGGCCGATGACCTTGGCATCCCCCATGAGCTGATGCTCGAGAAGCTGGTGTTCACCGGCGCCAAGATCGGCGACCACATGCAGATCGGCATGCAGCCCAGCGATGCCAAGACCTGGTTCGGTGCAGCGCCGCCCGACCTGACCCTGGTCGCCCGGGTGCGGGGTACCGATTGGCTGTACACCTACCTGCGCAGCTTCTATGAAGACAAGTCTCGCCCGTACGGGGTCAACAACAAGGTGTTCCCGAACGTCGGTATGCCTAACGTGCTGGTCGGCCTGCAAGGCAACCAGGTGGTTGGCTGCAAGCAGGTGCAGATGGTGGTCGATGGCAAGAAGCAATTCGACCCATTGACGGGTAGTCCGCTGACCCATGAAGCGTGTGACCAGCTGACCATTACGCCGAATTCCGGTACCCTGAACACCGAGCAGTTCGACGAGAAGGTCAAGAACCTGGTGACCTTCCTGGCCTATTCGGCCAACCCGGTCAAACTGGAAAGCCAGCGCATCGGTACCTACGTGTTGCTGTACCTGGCTTTCTTCTTCGTATTTGCCTACTTGCTCAAGCGCGAATACTGGAAGGACGTGCACTGATCACGCAGTAATTTCTGGTAGTTGAACGCGCCCGCGGGGCCCCGGCAGAGTTGCCAGGGCCCCGCGGGCGCGTTTTCATTTAGAGTTTTACAAGCATTCCTTGCGAGGAGGCGCTACATGGGCGCAACCAACCGGTTAGCCTGCTATTCCGACCCTGCTGACCATTATTCTCATCGGGTGCGCCTTGTGCTCGCCGAGAAGGGCGTCAGCGTGCAGGTCATCGACGTCGACCCCGCGCGGCTGCCACCCAAACTGGCAGAGGTGAACCCTTACGGCAGTGTACCGACCTTGGTCGATCGTGATCTGGCGTTGTACGAGTCGACCGTGGTGATGGAATACCTCGAGGAGCGTTACCCGCATCCGCCGCTGATGCCGGTTTACCCGGTGGCGCGAGGCAACAGCCGCCTGCTGATGCACCGCATTCAGCGTGACTGGTGCGCCCTGGCTGATATCATTCTCGACCCACGCAGCGCTGAGGCCGCCCGCACCGAGGCGCGCAAGGCGCTGCGCGAGAGCCTGACCGGTGTCTCGCCGCTGTTCGGTGAGTTCGCTTGCTTCATGAGCGAGGAGCAAAGCCTGGTCGACTGTTGTCTATTGCCCATACTCTGGCGTTTGCCGGTAATGGGTATCGAATTGCCGCGGCAGGCCAAGCCGCTGCTGGATTACATGGAGCGACAGTTCGCCCGCGAGCCTTTCCTGGCAAGCTTGTCCTCCGTTGAACGTGAAATGCGCAAGCTTTAAGGAGCCGTTGATGAACTCCAGTCGCCCCTATCTGGTTCGAGCACTGTACGAGTGGATCGTCGACAACGATTGCACCCCCCATATGCTGGTCAATGCCGAATTCCCGGCAGTCCAGGTGCCGCAGGGTTTCGCCAGTGATGGCCAGATCGTCTTGAACATCTCGCCGAGTGCTGTGCGTAATCTGCACATGGACAACGACGCGGTGAGCTTCGAGGGTCGCTTCAGTGGTGTTGCCCATTCGTTGTTCGTGCCGGCCGGTGCCATTCTGGGTATCTATGCCCGGGAGAATGGCCAGGGCATGGTCTTCGAGCTTGAGCCGCCGCTGATGGATGGCGATGAGCTGGAAGACGAAGGCGTTGAGCCGGATGACGATGGCCCTCCGGAAGGCGGTGGCCAGCCACCGCGTCCAAGCGGGCGGCCCAGCCTGAAGGTGGTCAAGTAACAAAAAAGGCGATCCGCATGGATCGCCTTTTTCTTTGCCGCGAAGTTGCGCTTACAGGTCGCTGATGGTGCGGACCTGGTCACGGTTGATGCGGGTGCGCTTGCCGTCGAGCTGTTGGAACTCGTAGAAGCCCGTGTCCTTCTCGAAGTGCGGGGTGTCGACGGCCTGGATTTCGCGGCCATCGTTGAGGGTGATCAGGCTTGGGGTAGAGCAGCCGGCCAGGGTGGCGAAGGCGCCGAGCAGCAGGGCGGGCAGCAGAAGCTTTTTCATGCGGTGTTTTCTGGATATCGGGAAGGTTGGAGCGGATGGTTTGCTGTGCCGGCCCCTGTGGGAGCTGGTAGGCCTGAGAAGGGCTGGCACAGGTCAAGGCTTGATCAGTCGATGTACTCGAACAGCTTGACGATCTTTTGCACGCCAGACACGCCCTGAACCACGGCGGTCGCGGAGTTGGCTTCTTGCTGAGTTACCAGGCCCAGCAGGTACACGATGCCGTTCTCGGTGATCACCTTGATCCGCGAGCTTGGCACGGCATTGTCGGTGAGCATCTGGGTCTTGATCTTGGTCGTCAGCCAGGCGTCGTTGTTGCGCGCAAGGATCGAGGAGGGCTGCATCACCTGCAGCTCGTTGTGCACTTTCTTCACTCGCTGGACCTGGCTGGCGGTCTGTTCGGCCAGGCTCTTGAGGTCGGCGCGCGGGGTTTGGCCGGCGAGCAGGACGATACCGTTGTAGCTGCTGACGACAATGTGCGAGCTCTTGTCCAGGTCAGGGCTGGCCTTGGCAATGTTGACCGAGGCCTTGGTCTCGATCAGCGAGTCGTCGATCTTGCTGCCGATGGTGCGAGTGCCACGATCATCTTCAATCGGCGAGTTGCGGGTCGAGTTCAGTACCGAGCTGCAGCCGGTGACGCTCAGGCACAGGGTCAGGGCCATCAGGCCAAGGCGGATGGGGGTCATTCTTCACTCCCGAACAGTTGGCTGTCGATCAGATCGCACAGGCAGTGGATCGCCAGCAGGTGGACTTCCTGAATACGTGCAGTGACCGTCGACGGTACGCGGATTTCCACGTCTTCGGGCAGCAGCAGCGAAGCCATGCCGCCGCCGTCACGTCCGGTCAATGCTACGACAATCATTTCGCGATCATGTGCGGCCTGGATCGCTTGAATTACGTTGGCAGAGTTGCCGCTGGTCGAAATCGCCAGCAGCACGTCGCCGGGTTGGCCCAGGGCGCGGATCTGCTTGGAGAAGATTTCGTTGTAGCTGTAATCGTTGGCGATCGAGGTCAGCGTCGAGCTGTCGGTGGTCAAGGCAATGGCCGGCAGGCTCGGGCGCTCACGCTCGAAGCGGTTGAGCAGCTCCGAAGAGAAGTGCTGGGCATCGCCGGCCGAGCCGCCGTTGCCGCAGGCGAGCATCTTGCCCTCGTTGAGCAGCGCATTGACCATGACCAGGCTTGCCTGCTCGATGTGCGGTGCCAGGATGTCCATTGCCTGTTGCTTGGTGTCGATGCTGGCCTGGAACAGCCGGCGAATTCGGGATTGCATGTCCATCTGGTGACCTTAAGTGGGGCGGTGGCCTTTGCTGTGCGCAACAGGGACCAGCCCGCGAAACATAGAGCAAAAAAAACGAAGTGGGTTCAGCATTCGAAGGCGTTTTTCAGCCATTGAAATGGCCGGCCTGCATGGCGGCTGCCCTGCAGGGCGACAACGTCGAAGCGGCAGGGGTGATCGGCCCAGCGGGACTCCTTCTGCAGGAACAGTGTGGCGGCAAGCACCAGCCGTTTCTGCTTGCGCCCGTCAATGCTGCCGAGGGCGCCACCGAAGCCCGCATGCAACCGATAGCGGACTTCGACGAATACTACTGTATCGGCGTCGAGCATGACCAGATCAAGCTCGCCGCCTTTGCATCGCCAATTGCGTGCCAGCAGTTGCAGGCCCTGCCCTTGAAGGTACTCAAGGGCTTGGGTTTCTGCCGCCTGGCCGGCGCTGCTAGGCGATGCTTCGGGCATCAGTGCGAGGTGTCCGGCAGGCGCTTGACCTGGCCGCCAGAGAACTCGGCCCACGGCAGCTGGCGCTCGACGCGCTGGCTGGCGTTGATGCTCAGGCTGCCCGACAGGCCCTGCACGCGGTTGTCGGGCAGGGCCTTGAGCTGGCCCAGGCGAGGCGCCAGGCTGTAGGCGTCGACACCCATGGCGTACAGGCGGCCAAGGCTGCCGGCAGCTTGTGGCCATTGCTGCACTACCTGCTGGCGCAAGCTGTTGCTGGTGTCGAGCAGCCATGGGGTTTCGCAGAAGCGAATGCCGTTCATGTCGTTGTACTGGTTCACGTCACCGCTGGCGCTGTAAAGGTTCGAGGTGGCGTAGACCGGTACGTCACCGGCGTACTGGAAGTTCAGGGTCGGTTTGATCTGCTGCGCTTGCTGCGGGGTCGAGGCGAGGAAGATGAAGTCGATGTCCTGGCGGCGCGACGGCTGTGCCGCGATGCTGCCGCCCACGGTGCTCTGCAGGCTCTGGGCGCGCCCTTCGCTCTGGCGCAGCTGGAACAGGTTAGCGATCTGCTGGGCCAGGGCGACGGGTTGGGCGATGCGCTCGGCGGCGATGAGGGTGCCGCCATTGCCTTCCCAGTCCTGGCGGAAGGCGGCCAGCACGCGGTCGCCCCACTCACCGCTCGGTACCAGGGCAACGGCGCGGACCATGCCGTCGGCGCGGGCGCGGCGTGCGACTTCGCGGGCTTCGTCCTCGGCGGCGAGGCCGAACTGGAACAGCTGCGGTGGTGCCTTCTGGCCGGCGTCGGCGTAGTTCAGGGCGAGGGTGGTGATGGGCAGTTGCGCGTTGGCCGCGAGCTTTTTCACCAGCGGTTTTTCCAGTGGGCCGACCACCAGTTGTACGCCGTCGGCCTGGGCCTGGCGATAGAAGTCGTCGAGCGAGCCGATGCGCGAGCTGTCGTAGACCTGCACGGCAGGTGCCTGCCCGCCAGCCTGCTGGGCCTGGAAGTGGGCAGCCATGAAGCCGTCACGCAGGGCGCGTGCAACGCCGGCCAGGGGGCCTTCCTGAGGCAGCAGCAGGGCAATTTTGGTCAGCGGCTGGCTGGCCAGTTCCTTGAGCTTGGTCAGGGCCAGCGGCAGTTGCTTGGCGGCCGGATGATCGGGGTGCTGCTTGCGCCAGGCTTCGATGGCGGCCTGCTGCTGCTCCAGAGTGCCGGCGCTTTTCACGGCCAGCGCCAGGCTGGTCCAGCCTGCCAGGATCTCGTTGTTGGCAGGTTGTTGCAGCTGTTCGGCCGGCAGCGAGGCAACCAGGGCCCAGGTCGCGTCATTGTTCGCGCTGGCGGCCTGGCCGCTGAGCAGCGGGCTCAGCAGCACGCGCTGCTGGGCGGCGGCCAGGGCCTGGCCATCGGCCTCGAGGGCCGCGGCGTGGACGCTGTAAGTGCGCACCTGCTGTTGCTCTGGCAGCTCTGCGATGTGCTGCAGGCTTGGATGGGACAGCGCAGTCAGGGCGGCCTTTGGCTGGTTGCGGCTCATGGCCAGTTCGGCGCCGAGGGTGGCGGCGAAAATCTGCTGGGCCGGCTTGAGGGTGTCCATCGGCACCTGCTCGAGGATGCGTGCGGCGCGAGGGAAGTCCTTCTGCTTGTAGGCCAGGTCGGCAGCGCTCAGGCGCAGCAGGGCAGCGTCTTCGGCGGACTTGCTGGTGGCGGCCTTCTCGAGCAGTTGCTCGATGCTGGCATCCGGGGTGCGTGGCAGTTCGCCCAGGCTGGATGAGGGCGAGCTGGCGCAGGCTGCCAGCAGGGCAGCGAGGCAGAGGGCTGTGAGCAGCCGCAGGCAAGCGATCATGTAAAGGTCCTGTTACTCGATCAAGTTGGCCGACAATTGTACCCAAGCGGCGGCCGGGGCGCGATCTGCCGTTAGCAGAACCTTCACTATAGGCGGCTCGCCGGGGGCTGCCGATGAAGTTCTTTGCGCCCTGTTACCGGCGCTCGGGCTACAATGGCGCCTTTGATCCGAAAGGCAGGGTGTGTGCAGTGACTGATGTGGCCGGGACTTCGAAATCCACCATGGGGACGCTTTATGTGGTCGCGACCCCCATCGGCAACCTTGACGACATGAGCCCCCGGGCGCTCAAGGTGCTGGCCGATGTCGCCCTGATCGCCGCCGAGGACACCCGTCATTCGGTTCGTCTGCTGCAGCACTTCGGCATTGATACGCCGCTGGCGGCTTGCCATGAGCATAACGAGCGCGACGAAGGCGGGCGCTTCATCACCAAGCTGCTGGCGGGGGAAGATGTGGCCCTGGTATCCGATGCCGGTACACCGTTGATTTCCGACCCGGGTTACCACCTGGTGCGCCAGGCCCGGGCCGCAGGCGTCAGCGTGGTGCCAGTGCCTGGCGCCTGCGCATTGATTGCCGCGCTATCGGCTGCTGGCTTGCCGTCTGACCGGTTCATCTTCGAAGGCTTCCTGCCGGCCAAGGCTGCCGGGCGTCGGGCACGCCTGGAGCAAGTCAAGGAGGAGCCGCGCACGCTGATCTTCTACGAGGCGCCGCACCGCATCCTCGAATGCCTGGAAGACATGGAGCTGGTGTTCGGTGGTGAGCGCCCGGCGCTGCTGGCGCGCGAGTTGACCAAGACCTTCGAGACCCTCAAAGGCCTGCCGTTGGCTCAATTGCGCGCGTTCGTCGCCGGGGACAGCAATCAGCAGCGGGGAGAGTGCGTGGTGCTGGTCGGTGGCTGGAGTGCGCCAGAAGGCGAGGATGCGATCAGTGCCGAAGCGCAGCGCGTCCTGGATCTTCTGCTGGCAGAGCTGCCGCTGAAAAGAGCGGCGGCATTGGCGGCGCAGATCACCGGCGTGCGCAAGAATCTGCTGTATCAAGTTGCCCTGGAAAAGCAGAAAGCACAGTAGTGGCAATTAGACATTGTTCACGGTATCGCTTGTTCTTGCGCGCGCGTGCCGTTAACCTTGTCGGCGGAGAGTCGATCGGACAGTCGCTGCCGTCTTTTGTTCCGCAAAAGATGGGGGAGGAAAGTCCGGGCTCCATAGGGCAGAGTGCCAGGTAACGCCTGGGAGGCGCGAGCCTACGGAAAGTGCCACAGAAAATAACCGCCTAAGCACTTCGGTGCCGGTAAGGGTGAAAAGGTGCGGTAAGAGCGCACCGCACGGCTGGCAACAGTTCGTGGCTAGGTAAACCCCACTCGGAGCAAGACCAAATAGGGTTCCATCAGGCGTGGCCCGCGTCGGAACCGGGTAGGTTGCTAGAGGCGTCCAGTGATGGCCGTCGTAGAGGAATGACTGTCCTCGACAAAACCCGGCTTACAGATCGACTCTCCACCTTTTCCTTTCCTGCTTGATTCGATAGCAGATCCCTTCTGGTAATACCAAAAAGATCTTACTCTTAATAATTTACTTTAACTTCGAACGGCATTCGTTTGAGCTGGTTTGATTTTTCTCGTGTTTTTCCCCTCCTGGCAGTCCTTCCGCATTCCTTTGTTGCGCTAAATCTCGGTCCTGTAAGGGTTTTCCTTATGAACGTGCCTTGACGGTGCAGCGGGCGGATTCCTATAGTGTGCGCAAGTGGCAGAAAGTGGGATGAAGTGGGTTTTCTGGCACAAAAAAGCTAACATTGTGGGGGATCGCTACCGTGTTTCGCGGAGCCAACGCCGTCAGCCTCGATGCCAAGGGCCGTCTCGCGATGCCGAGCCGGTACCGTGACGAGCTCGATTCGCGTTGCAATGGTCAGCTGATCGTGACCATCGACGCCGTTGACCCCTGCTTGTGTGTTTATCCCCTCGACGAGTGGGAACAGATTGAAGCCAAGTTGCGTGCCTTGCCGTCGTTGCGTGAGGAAAACCGCCGCCTGCAGCGTTTGCTGATCGGTAATGCGGTTGACCTGGAGCTCGATGGCAGTGGGCGTTTCCTGGTGCCGCCCCGCCTGCGTGAGTACGCCAAGCTGGACAAGAAGGCGATGCTGGTGGGGCAACTGAACAAATTCCAGCTGTGGGATGAAGATGCCTGGAACGCGGTTTCGGCAGCCGATCTTGCAGCTATCCAACAACCGGGCGCCATGCCCGACGATTTGCGTGACCTGATCCTGTGACCATAGATAGCGGCTTCAACCACATCACCGTCCTGCTCGATGAAGCTGTCGAGGCATTGGCCCTGCGCGCCGACGGTTGCTATCTGGACGGCACCTTCGGGCGTGGCGGCCATAGCCGCCTGATTCTCAGCAAGCTCGGGCCGCAAGGGCGGCTGCTGGGCTTCGACAAAGATCCTCAAGCGATTGCCACCGGGCAAGCGCTGGCGGCCGAAGACGGCCGCTTTGTCATTGTGCAGCGCAGCTTTGCCGAGCTGGGCGCGGAAGTGGCCGAGCGCGGTCTGGACGGCAAAGTCAGTGGCATCCTGCTGGACCTGGGGGTGTCCTCGCCGCAGCTGGATGACCCAGAGCGTGGCTTCAGCTTCCTCAACGATGGCCCGCTGGACATGCGCATGAACCCGGATCAGGGCATTAGCGCTGCCGAGTTCATCGCCACCGCGCCGGTCGAGGAAATTGCCCGCGTCTTCAAGGAATACGGCGAAGAGCGTTTTGCCGGGCGTATGGCGCGTGCCGTGGTCGAGCGCCGCGAGAAGCAGCCATTCACCCGCACCGCCGATCTGGCTGAAGTGCTCAAGGTTGCCAACCCCGCCTGGGAGAAGGGCAAGAACCCGGCGACCCGCGCCTTCCAGGGGCTGCGCATTCACGTCAACAACGAACTGGGTGACCTCGAGGCCGGCCTTGAAGCTGCGCTCGACGCACTGGAGGTGGGCGGCCGCCTGGCGGTCATCAGCTTCCACTCGTTGGAAGACCGCATCGTCAAACTGTTCATGCGCAAGCTGGTCAAGGGTGAGGCCGACAACCTGCCACGCAACCTGCCGGTACAGCACAAGGTCTTCGAGCCGAAGATCAAGCTGATCGGCAAGGCCCAGTTTGCCTCCGAAGCCGAACTCAAGGCCAACCCGCGGTCGCGCAGCGCCGTGATGCGGGTGGCGGAGAAGCTTCGGTGAGCCGGCTATTTGCCAAACCTCTGCCAGGCGGAAGCTTCCTGATGCTTCTGCTGTTTGTCGGCGTGCTCGTTTCGGCGATCGCCGTGTCGTACAGCGCCCACTGGAATCGCCAGTTGCTCAACACCTTGTACGGCGAGCTCAACGAACGGGACAAAGCTCAGGCCGAGTGGGGCCGGCTGATTCTCGAACAAAGCACCTGGACAGCCTCCAGCCGTATCGAGACCTTGGCCTCCGAGCAGCTGAAAATGCGCGTGCCGGCGGCTGACGAAGTGCGGATGGTGGCACCATGATGAAGCTCGAAGGCGCACTCTATCCTTGGCGCTTCCGGGTAGTGATCGGTTTGCTGGCACTGATGGTCGGCGCGATCTGCTGGCGCATCATCGACCTGCAGGTCGTCGACCGCGACTTCCTCAAGGGCCAGGGCGATGCCCGCAGCCTGCGTCACATCCCCATCCCTGCGCACCGTGGTCTGATCACCGACCGCAACGGCGAGCCGCTGGCCGTCAGTACGCCGGTCACCACCTTGTGGGCCAACCCCAAGGAAATGCAGGCGTCCAAGGACCGCTGGCCACAGCTGGCCGCTGCTCTCGGGCAGAACGCCCAGCAACTGACCGAGCGCCTGACCCAGCAGGCCAACAAGGAATTCATCTACCTGGTCCGCGGCCTGACCCCAGAGCAGGGCCAGCACGTGCTCGACCTGAAGGTGCCGGGCGTATATGGCCTGGAAGAATTCCGCCGCTTCTATCCTGCCGGTGACGTGACCGCGCACATGGTCGGCTTCACCGACCTCGACGACCACGGCCGAGAAGGCGTGGAGCTGGCCTACGATGAATGGCTGGCCGGCGTGCCCGGCAAGCGGCAAGTGATCAAGGATCGGCGCGGCCGGTTGATCAAGGATATCCAGGTTACCAAGAACGCCAAGGCCGGCAAGACCTTGGCGTTGTCGATCGACCTGCGCCTGCAATATCTGGCCACCCGCGAACTGCGCAACGCGATTGCCGAGCAGGACGCCAAGGCCGGCAGCCTGGTGATCATGGACGTCAAGACCGGTGAGGTCCTGGCCATGGTCAACCAGCCGACCTACAACCCTAACAACCGTCGCAGCATGTTCCCGGCCGCCATGCGTAACCGGGCCATCATCGACGTGTTCGAGCCGGGTTCGACGGTGAAGCCGATCTCGATGAGTGCGGCGCTGCAGAGCGGCCGCTGGAAACCGACCGACAAGGTCGAGGTGTATCCGGGTAGCCTGCAGATCGGTCGCTACACCATCAAGGACGTGTCCAGGAGCGAGGGCCCGATCCTCGACCTGACCGGCATCCTGATCAACTCCTCCAACGTCGGCATGAGCAAGATCGCCTTCGATATCGGCGGTGAAGCCATCTACCGGGTCATGTCCCAGGTCGGCTTGGGCCAGTACACCGGCCTCGGCTTCCCGGGCGAGCGTGTCGGCAACCTGCCCAACCACCGCGAGTGGCGCAAGGCTGAAACCGCGACCCTGTCCTACGGCTACGGTGTGTCTGTGACGGCCTTGCAGCTGGTGCACGCCTACGCGGCGCTGGCCAACGACGGCAAAATGGTGCCGCTGTCGATCCTCAAGGTCGACAAGGCGCCTGAAGCAGTGCAGGCCATCCCCAAGGAAACTGCCGAAACCATCCAGGGCATGCTGCAGCAGGTGATTGAAGCACCGCGCGGCGTGTTCCGTGCCCAGGTGCCGTTCTATCACGTGGCCGGCAAGTCCGGTACCGCCCGTAAGGCTACCGTCGGCTCCAAGGGTTACACCGAAAACGCCTACCGCTCGCTGTTCGCCGGCTTCGGCCCAATGAGCGACCCACGCTACGCCATCGTCGTGGTCATCGACGAACCGGGCAAGGGTGGCTACTTCGGCGGCCTGGTGTCGGCCCCCGTATTCAGCAAGGTCATGTCGGGCACTCTGCGCCTGATGAATGTGCCGCCAGACAACCTGCCGCCGCCTAGCGATCCGCAGCAGGCCAGTGCAGCACCCGCCAAGGGAGGGCGTGGATGATGACAATGCCACTGAGCAAGCTTTTCGCCCACGCCAGCCGTGATCCGCTCATCCGTGAGCTGACCCTGGACAGCCGCCAGGTGCGTCAGGGCGACCTGTTCCTGGCCGTGCCCGGTGCCAAGGTCGACGGCCGTGAGCACATAGCCGATGCGCTGTCGCGTGGCGCCGCTGCCATTGCCTACGAAGAGCAAGGCGCTAGCGTGCTGCCGCTGACCGATGTGCCGCTGATTCCTGTCAAAGGCCTGATCAGCCAGCTGTCGCAGATTGCCGGCCGCTTCTATGGCGAGCCGAGCCGCCAGCTGAACCTGGTGGGCGTCACCGGTACCAATGGCAAGACCAGCGTCACCCAGCTGGTGGCTCAGGCGCTCGATGCGCTGGGCCAGCGCTGCGGCCTGATCGGCACCCTGGGCACCGGCTTTTATGGCGAGCTGCAAAGCGGCCGACTGACCACGCCCGATCCGATCGCGGTGCAGTCGACTCTCAACGATCTCCAGAAAGGTGGCGCCAAGGCCGTGGCCATGGAGGTCTCCTCCCATGCCTTGGAACAGGGCCGTGTCGCTGCGCTGGAGTTCGACATCGCGGTCATGACCAACCTGTCCCGCGACCATCTCGATTACCACGGCAGCATGGAGGCTTACGAGGCCGCCAAGGCCAAACTGTTCGCCTGGCCGAGCCTGCGTTGTCAGGTGGTCAACCTGGACGATGGGTTCGGCCGTCGCTTGGCAGACGATTTCGCCCGTCGCCCGGTTGCCGATCATATCGAGACCCGGCTGCTCAGCTATAGCCTGGAAAACCCGGACGCCTCGCTGTTCTGTCGCGAAGCACACTTCGATGACGATGGCGTGCGCGCCACGCTGGTGACTGCCCAGGGCGAGCGCATCCTGCGCAGCCAGCTGCTTGGCCGCTTCAACCTGAGCAATGTGCTGGCAGCGGTGGCCACGTTGCTGGCGCTCGACTACTCGCTGGACGAAATTCTCAAGGTCACCCCGCACCTGCAGGGCCCGGTCGGCCGCATGCAGCGCCTGGGTGGCGGTGACAAGCCGCTGGTGGTGGTCGATTACGCCCACACCCCCGACGCGTTGGAAAAAGTCCTCGAAGCGCTGCGTCCGCATGCCCACGGCCAGCTGCTATGCCTGTTCGGCTGTGGCGGCGATCGCGATCGCGGCAAGCGCCCGCTGATGGCCGAAGTGGCCGAGCGCCTCGCCGACCGCGTGCTGGTTACCGATGACAACCCGCGTACTGAAGACCCGCAAGGCATCTTCGACGATATTCGCCCGGGCTTCGCCAAGCCCGCCGAGGTCGAGTTCGTTGCTGGCCGTGGCGAGGCCATTGCGCACCTGATCGCCACTGCCGCTGCCAATGACGTGATCGTCCTGGCCGGCAAGGGCCACGAGGATTACCAGGAGATCAATGGCGAGCGCCATGCTTTCTCCGACTTGATCGAAGCCGACAAGGCACTTGCAGCCTGGGAGGCTCCACATGCTTAAGCCCATGACCCTCAGTCAGTTGACCGGCGCCCTGAATGCCCGCTTGGTCAACGCCGACGCCAGCTTCACCGGTGTCAGCATCGACAGTCGCAGCGTAACTGCCGGTCAGCTGTTCGTTGCCTTGACCGGGCCGCGCTTCGATGGCCATCACTACCTGGCCGACGTGCAGGCCAAAGGTGCTGTCGCTGCGCTGGTCGAGCGCGAAATCGCCGATGTCGGTCTGCCGCAGCTGCTGGTTGCCGACTGCCGTGTCGCACTCGGCCAGCTCGGTGCGCTGAACCGCGCCGCGTTCGACAAACCGGTAGTCGCCATCACCGGTTCCAGTGGCAAGACCACGGTCAAGGAAATGCTCGCCAGCATCCTGCGCACCCGGGGCCTGGTGCACGCCACGCGTGGCAACCTGAACAACGACCTCGGTGCACCGCTGACCTTGCTGGAAATCGCCCCGGAGCACAGCGCCGCGGTGATTGAGCTGGGCGCTTCGCGCATCGGCGAGATCCGCTACACCGTCGGGCTGACCCAGCCGCAGGTGGTGATCATCAACAACGCCGGTACTGCCCACGTTGGCGAGTTCGGCGGCCCTGAGAAGATCGTCGAAGCCAAGGGCGAAATCCTCGAAGGCTTGGGCGAGGGTGGCACCGCCATCCTCAACCTGGCTGACAAGGCGTTCGAGATCTGGCGCAAGCGCGCTGGCAACCACCGCATCTTCAGCTTCGCCCTGGACAACCCACAGGCTGACTTCCATGCCAGCGACATTGGCAGGGATGCGCGTGGCTGCCCATCGTTCAAGCTGCACGGCCCCGATGGCAGTGTGCCGGTGCAGCTGAACCTGCTGGGCACCCACAACGTAAGCAACGCGCTGGCTGCCGCTGCCGCCGCCCATGCCGTTGGTCTGAGCCTGAGTGGCATCGCCGCCGGCCTCAACGCCGTGCAACCGGTCAAGGGCCGCACTGTGGCGCAAGTCGCGCCGAACGGCGTGCGGGTAATCGACGACAGCTACAACGCAAATCCCACCTCCATGTGTGCTGCCATTGATATACTCGCCGGCTTTTCCGGGCGCACCGTTCTGGTGCTTGGAGATATCGGCGAACTGGGCCAGTGGGCGGAAGAAGGCCACCGGCAGGTGGGTGATTACGCACGCGGCAAGGTTGACGCCGTGTATGCAACGGGTTCCAACATGATTCATGCGGTCAAGGCGTTCGGTGCCAATGGCCGTCATTTCGCAACTCAAGCTGAGCTGATCGACGCCGTTCGCGCCGAAACCGCCAGCGACACCACTATCTTGATCAAGGGCTCGCGCAGCGCTGCGATGGAAAACGTCGTGGCGGCATTGTGCGGTGCCAGCGGGGAGAAACATTAATGCTGCTGCTGTTGGCTGAGTATCTGCAACAGTTCCACAAGGGCTTCGCGGTCTTCCAGTACCTGTCCCTGCGCGGGATTCTTGGTGTACTGACCGCGTTGTCGCTGGCGCTGTGGCTGGGGCCGTGGATGATCCGTACCCTGCAGATTCGCCAGATTGGTCAGGCCGTTCGTAACGACGGCCCGCAATCGCACCTGTCCAAGTCCGGTACCCCGACCATGGGGGGCGCACTGATCCTGTCTGCCATCGGCATCAGCACCTTGCTGTGGGCCGACCTGTCCAACCGCTACGTCTGGACTGTGCTGATCGTCACCCTGCTGTTCGGTGCCATTGGCTGGGTAGACGACTACCGCAAGGTGATCGAAAAGAACTCGCGTGGCTTGCCGAGCCGCTGGAAATACTTCTGGCAGTCGGTGTTCGGTCTTGGCGCGGCAGTATTCCTGTACATGACCGCACCGACCAGCGTCGAAACCACCCTGATCGTGCCGTTCCTCAAGGACGTCACCATCCCGCTGGGTATCGGCTTCATCGTCCTCACCTATTTCGTCATCGTTGGCTCCAGTAACGCGGTCAACCTGACTGACGGCCTCGATGGCCTGGCAATCATGCCAACCGTGATGGTTGGCGGTGCGCTGGGCATCTTCTGCTACCTGTCGGGTAACGTGAAGTTTGCCGAGTACCTGCTGATCCCTTACGTGCCGGGCTCGGGCGAGCTGATCGTGTTCTGCGGCGCGCTGATCGGTGCCGGCCTGGGCTTCCTGTGGTTCAACACCTATCCGGCCCAGGTATTCATGGGCGACGTCGGCGCGCTGGCGCTGGGCGCCGCCCTGGGCACCATCGCCGTGATCGTGCGCCAGGAAATCGTGCTGTTCATCATGGGCGGCATCTTCGTGATGGAAACCCTGTCGGTGGTGATCCAGGTTGCCTCGTTCAAGCTCACCGGCAAGCGCGTGTTCCGCATGGCGCCGATTCACCACCACTTTGAACTCAAGGGCTGGCCTGAGCCGCGCGTGATCGTCCGTTTCTGGATCATCACCGTGATTCTGGTGCTGATCGGCCTGGCAACCCTGAAACTGAGGTAGAAAAGCGTGTCATTGATCGCTTCCGACCAATTCCGCATCGTTGTCGGCCTCGGCAAGAGCGGCATGTCCCTGGTTCGCTTCCTGGCGAACCGGGGCATTGCCTTTGCGGTCGCCGACACCCGTGAGCAACCGCCGGAACTGGAAACCCTGCGCCGTGATTACCCGCAGGTGGAAGTGCGCTGTGGTGAGCTGGACGTGGACTTCCTGTGCCGCGCCAACGAGCTGTACGTGAGCCCGGGTCTGGCCCTTGCTACCCCGGCCCTGCAACAGGCGGCGGCGCGTGGTGTGCAGCTGTCCGGTGACATCGAGCTGTTCGCCCGCCATGCCAAGGCGCCGATCGTGGCGATCAGCGGCTCCAACGCGAAAAGCACCGTCACCACCCTGGTTGGCGAAATGGCCGCCAAGGCCGGCAAGCGCGTGGCCGTGGGCGGCAACCTGGGCACCCCGGCGCTGGACCTGTTGAGCGACGATGTCGAGCTGTATGTGCTGGAACTGTCGAGCTTCCAGCTGGAAACCACCGACCAGCTCAATGCCGAAGTCGCCACCGTGCTGAACATCAGCGAAGACCACATGGACCGCTACAGCGGGCTGCCGGCCTACCACCTGGCCAAGCACCGGATCTTCCGAGGTGCTCGCCAAGTCGTGGTCAACCGCCAGGATGCCCTGAGCCGGCCGCTGCCGGTAGAAGGTCGCCCGTGCTTCACATTCGGCCTGAATCAGCCGGACTTCAAAGCCTTCGGCCTGCGTGAAGTGGATGGCGAGAAGTACCTGGCATACGAATTCGAGACACTGATGCCAGTGCGTGAGCTGAAGGTTCGCGGCGCCCACAACCAGAGCAACGCCCTGGCGGCCTTGGCCCTCGGCCATGCCGCCGGCCTGCCGTTCGCGCCAATGCTCGAAGCGCTGCGTGAGTTCAAGGGCCTGGCCCACCGCTGCCAGTGGATCCGTGAGCGCAATGCGGTCAACTGGTACGACGATTCCAAGGCCACCAACGTCGGTGCTGCGCTGGCGGCGATCGAAGGCCTGGGCGCGGACATCGAAGGCAAGTTGGTGCTGATCGCCGGTGGCGACGGCAAGGGCGCCGATTTCGCCGCACTGCGCGAGCCGGTCAAACGCTTCTGCCGCGCCGTGGTGTTGCTCGGCCGTGATGCTGAACGGTTGGCCGAGGCGCTGGGTGACGACGTTCCGCTGGTGCGGGTCAAGACCCTGGACGACGCCGTGCAGCAATGTGCCGAACTGGCCGAGGCGGGCGATGCCGTGCTGCTGTCGCCGGCCTGCGCCAGCCTCGACATGTTCAAGAACTTTGAAGAGCGCGGGCGCCTGTTCGCCCAGGCGGCGGGAGGGCTGGCATGATCTTCGGCATCCTCAAGCCGTATCCGTCGCCGCTGATCAGCGGCCGTGGCGTCGACCTCGACTTCGCCATGCTGGCCGGTTGCCTCGCGCTGCTGGGCCTGGGCCTGGTGATGATCACCTCGGCCTCCTCGGAAGTGGCTGCGGTGCAATCGGGCAACCCGCTCTATCACATGTTCCGCCATCTGGTGTACGTGTTCCTCGGCCTGGTTGCCTGTGGCGCGACCATGATGGTGCCGATTGCCACCTGGCAGCGCATGGGCTTCATGATGCTGATCGGCGCCTTCGGCCTGTTGGTGCTGGTGCTGGTGCCAGGTATCGGCCGCGAAGTGAACGGTTCGATGCGCTGGATCGGCTTCAGCTTCTTCAACGTCCAGCCGTCGGAGATCGCCAAGGTCTTCGTGGTCATCTATTTGGCCGGTTACCTGGTACGGCGCCAGACCGAGGTACGCGAAACCTGGATGGGCTTCTTCAAGCCGTTCATCGTGCTGCTGCCGATGGCCGCCCTGCTGCTGATGGAGCCAGACTTCGGTGCCACCGTGGTGATGATGGGGGCCGCCGCCGCGATGCTGTTCCTCGGCGGGGTGGGGCTGTTCCGTTTCAGCCTGATGGTGGTACTGGCGGTGGCTGCGGTGTTCATCCTTGTGCAGGCGCAACCTTACCGGATGGCGCGTCTGATCACCTTCACCGACCCCTGGTCCGACCAGTTCGGTTCCGGCTACCAGCTGACCCAGGCACTGATTGCCTTCGGCCGCGGCGAGTGGCTGGGCGTCGGCCTTGGCAACAGCGTGCAGAAGCAGTTCTACCTGCCTGAAGCACACACTGACTTCGTGTTCTCGGTACTGGCCGAAGAGCTCGGCGTGGTCGGCTCGCTGGTGACCATCGCGCTGTTCGTCTTCGTCACCATTCGCGCGCTGTACATCGGCCTGTGGGCAGAGAAGGCCAAGCAGTTCTTCGCCGCCTACATGGCGTTCGGCCTGGCGTTCCTGTGGATCGGCCAGTTCCTGATCAATATCGGCGTGAACGTCGGCCTGCTGCCGACCAAGGGCCTGACCCTGCCGTTCCTCAGTTACGGTGGTTCGTCGCTGGTGATCTGCTGTGCCTGCGTGGGCTTGCTCTTGCGCATCGAGTGGGAAAGTCGCACGCACCTGGGCAGCGAGGAGCACGAATTCAAAGAAAGTGATTTTGCCGAGGAGACCAATCATGGCCGCTGACGGCAAGAATGTACTGATCATGGCGGGCGGCACAGGGGGCCACGTGTTCCCGGCCCTGGCCTGCGCCCGTGAATTCCAGTCGCGCGGATACACCGTGCACTGGCTGGGCACACCGCGCGGCATCGAGAACGAGCTGGTGCCGCAAGCCGGCTTGCCACTGCACCTGATCCAGGTCAGCGGCCTGCGTGGCAAGGGCAAGCTCTCGTTGCTCAAGGCGCCGTTCACCCTGGTCAAGGCGGTGCTCCAGGCGCGCCGTATCGTGCGCGAGCTCAAGCCCGTGTGCGTGGTCGGCTTCGGCGGCTACGTGACGGGCCCAGGCGGCGTTGCCGCACGGCTGTGTGGGGTGCCGCTGGTGATCCACGAGCAGAACGCCCGCGCCGGCACCACCAACCGTCTGCTGCTGCCGCTGGCGGCGCGTGTCTGCGAAGCCTTCCCGGCGACCTTCGACGCCAGCGACAAGCTGCGTACCACTGGCAACCCGGTGCGCCCGGAGCTGTTCATGGATGCCCTGCGGGCCCCTCTGGCCGAGCGCCGCGCACGCCTGCTGGTGATGGGAGGCAGCCTGGGTGCGGAACCATTGAACAAATTGTTGCCTAAGGCCCTGTCCGAAGTGCCGGCGAACCTGCGCCCAGAGGTGTTCCACCAGGCCGGCAAGCACCATGCGCCAGCCACTGCCGAGCGTTACCGCGAGGCGGGTGTAGAAGCCCAGGTCGAACCGTTCATCAAGGACATGGCCCATGCCTATGGCTGGGCCGATATCGTGGTCTGCCGGGCCGGTGCCCTGACCGTCAGCGAACTCGCGGCGGCGGGCCTGCCTTCGATGCTGGTGCCCTTGCCCCACGCGATCGACGACCACCAGACCCACAATGCCCAATATCTGGCCCGGGAAGGCGCTGCCTTCCTTATGCCACAAGCGACAACTGGCGCAGCGCAACTCGCTGAACGCCTGAACGAGGTGCTGATGCAACCCGAGAAACTCAACACCATGGCTGGCACCGCACGGCGCCTGGCCAAGCCTGCTGCAACCAGCACCGTGGTCGATATCTGCCTGGAGGTGGCCCATGGTTGAAAGCCAGAAAGCCATGCCCCAGCCGAAGATGGGCCGTATCAACCGCATCCACTTCGTCGGTATCGGCGGTGTGGGCATGTGCGGTATCGCTGAAGTGCTGCTGAACCTGGGCTACCAAGTGTCCGGTTCTGACCTCAAGGCGTCGCCGGTCACCGAGCGCCTGGAGTCGTTCGGCGCTGAAATCTTCGTCGGCCACCGCGCCGAGAACGCTGCCAACGCCGATGTGCTGGTGGTGTCCAGTGCGATCAACCCGGCCAACCCGGAAGTCGCCACTGCCCTGGAGCGTCGCATCCCTGTGGTGCCGCGTGCCGAAATGCTCGCCGAGCTGATGCGCTACCGTCACGGCGTGGCGGTTGCCGGTACCCACGGCAAGACCACCACCACCAGCCTGCTGGCCTCGGTGTTCGCTGCCGGCGGCCTGGACCCGACCTTCGTCATCGGTGGCCGCCTGACCGCTGCCGGCACCAACGCGCAGCTGGGCACCAGCCGTTACCTGATTGCCGAAGCCGACGAAAGCGATGCCAGCTTCCTGCACCTGCAGCCGATGGTGGCCGTGGTCACCAACATCGACGCCGACCACATGGCGACCTACGAAGGCGACTTCAACAAGCTGAAGAAGACCTTCGTCGAGTTCCTGCACAACCTGCCGTTCTACGGCCTGGCCGTGATGTGCCTGGACGACCCGGTCGTGCGTGAGATCCTGCCGCAGGTCAAGCGCCCGACCGTTACCTACGGTTTCAGCGAAGAGGCCGACATCCGCGCCATCAATGTGCGGCAGCAGGGCATGCAGACCCACTTCACCGTGCTGCGCCGCGACCGCGAGCCGCTCGAGGTGTCGGTGAACATGCCTGGCAACCACAATGTGCTCAACGCCTTGGCCACCATCGCCATCGCCACCGACGAAGGCATCAGCGATGAAGCCATCGTCCAGGGCCTGTCCGGCTTCCAGGGCGTCGGCCGCCGCTTCCAGGTATACGGCGAACTGCCGGTCGATGGCGGCAGCGTGATGCTGGTCGATGACTACGGCCACCATCCGACCGAAGTGGCCGCAGTGATCAAGGCCGTGCGCGGTGGCTGGCCAAGCCGCCGCCTGGTAATCGTCTACCAGCCGCACCGCTACAGCCGTACCCGCGACCTGTACGACGATTTCGTCCAGGTGCTGGGTGATGCCAACGTGCTGCTGCTGATGGAGGTCTACCCGGCCGGCGAAGAGCCGATCCCCGGTGCCGACAGCCGCCAGCTGTGCCACAGCATCCGCCAGCGCGGCAAGCTGGACCCTATCTACATCGAACGTGGCGCCGAGCTGGCGCCGCTGGTCAAGCCACTGCTGCGCGCTGGCGACATCCTGATCTGCCAGGGTGCCGGTGATGTCGGTGGCCTGGCCCCGCAACTGATGAAAAGCCCGCTGTTCGCTGGCGCCAAGCAGGAGAAGTCGAAATGACCAGCGCCTACGAACAACTGCACTCGACCCTGGACGTGAAAGCGTTCGGCCGCGTGGCCGTGCTGTACGGCGGCAAGAGCGCCGAGCGTGAGGTGTCGCTGAAGTCTGGCGCCGCCGTGCTCGACGCGCTGACCAGCGCCGGTGTCGACGTGGTCGGCATCGACGTCGGTGACGACCTGCTGGCGCGCCTGCAGAACGAGAAGATCGACCGCGCCTTCATCATCCTCCACGGCCGTGGCGGTGAAGACGGCAGCATGCAAGGCCTGCTCGAGTGCCTGGGCATCCCCTACACCGGCAGCGGCATCCTCGCTTCGGCCCTGGCGATGGACAAATTGCGCACCAAGCAGGTGTGGCAGAGCCTGGGTATTCCGACCCCGCGCCACGCGGTACTGGGCAGCGAACACGATTGTGTTGCCGCCGGTACGGAACTGGGCTTCCCGTTGATCGTCAAACCGGCCCATGAAGGCTCCAGCATCGGCATGGCCAAGGTGAACAGCGTGGAAGAGCTGGTCGCCGCCTGGAAGGATGCCGCCCAATACGATTCACAAGTCCTGGTCGAGCAATGGATTCACGGCCCGGAGTTCACCATCGCCGTTCTGCGTGGCCAGGTGCTGCCGCCGATCGCCCTGGGTACTCCGCACGTGTTCTACGACTACGACGCCAAGTACATCGCCAATGACACCCAGTACCGCATCCCGTGCGGCCTGGACAGTGCCAAGGAACAGGAACTGATCGACCTGACCGCGCGCGCCTGCGATGCCATTGGCATCGAAGGCTGGGGCCGGCTGGACGTGATGCAGGACGAGCAGGGCCGGTTCTGGCTGCTCGAAGTCAACACCGCACCCGGCATGACTGATCATAGCCTGGTGCCCATGGCGGCCCGCGCGGCCGGCCTGGACTTCCAGCAACTGGTGCTGGCGATCCTGGCTGAAAGCGTTGCGACGCGAGGTTAACCATCATGCAAGGCGCAATGATACGTCAGCAGCAACCCGTTACCGGCCGTAGCAAGCCGGTGCCGCGCGGTGCCAGCCGACTGGTGGCCGACGAGCCCGTATCGGCGCGCCTGCCGCGGCCCAGCCTGGGCGGCCTCAAGCGCCTGCTGTGGCCGATCGTGCTGGTGGCTGCAGGCTTCGGCGCCTATGAGGGCGCTATCCGCCTGATGCCTTATGCCGACCGGCCGATCACCAAGATCGACGTGCAGGGTGACCTCAGCTACATCAGCCAGCAGTCGGTGCAGCAGCGCATCGCGCCGTATGTGGCGGCGAGCTTCTTCAGCGTCGACCTCACGGCGATGCGTGCCGAGCTCGAGCAGATGCCGTGGATCGCCCACGCCGAAGTGCGCCGGGTGTGGCCGGACGAAGTGGTGATTCGCCTGGAAGAACAGCTGCCGGTGGCACGCTGGGGTGACGAGGCCCTGCTCAACAACCAGGGCCAGGCCTTCACCCCGCGCGAACTGGCCAACTACGAGCACTTGCCGCAGTTGGCCGGCCCGCAGCGCGCTCAGCAACAAGTCATGCAGCAGTATCAGGTATTGAGCCAGATGCTGCGCCCCCTGGGTTTTTCCATCGCTCGCCTGGAATTGCGTGAGCGTGGCAGCTGGTTCCTGACCACCGGTGCGAGCAGCGCCGGGCCAGGCATCGAGCTGCTGTTGGGGCGCGACCATCTGGTGGAAAAGATGCGCCGTTTCATTGCCATTTACGACAAGACACTCAAAGAGCAGATCACCACTATCGCCCGCATTGATCTGCGTTACTCCAACGGACTTGCCGTTGGCTGGCGGGAACCGAACGCACCGACGACGGCCAAACCCGCCGTTGCGAAGAATTAGAGAGAGGCAGGACCATGGCAAACGCGCATAGCGGCAAAATGATCGTCGGGCTGGACATCGGCACCTCCAAGGTGGTGGCGCTGGTGGGTGAAGTGGGCGAAGACGGCACCCTCGAGATCGTGGGTATTGGTACCCATCCGTCCCGCGGCTTGAAAAAAGGCGTGGTGGTGAACATCGAGTCGACCGTGCAGTCGATCCAGCGCGCGGTGGAAGAAGCCCAGCTGATGGCCGGCTGCCGCATCCACTCGGCGTTCGTCGGCGTGGCTGGCAACCACATCCGCAGCCTGAACTCCCACGGCATCGTCGCCATCCGCGACCGTGAAGTCAGCGTCGCCGACCTCGAGCGTGTGCTCGACGCCGCCCAGGCCGTGGCCATTCCGGCCGACCAGCGCGTGCTGCACACGCTGCCGCAGGACTACGTGATCGACAACCAGGAAGGCGTGCGCGAGCCGCTGGGCATGTCTGGCGTACGTCTGGAAGCCAAGGTCCACGTGGTCACCTGCGCGGTCAACGCCGCGCAGAACATCGAGAAGTGCGTGCGCCGCTGCGGCCTGGAAATCGACGACATCATTCTCGAGCAGCTGGCTTCGGCCTACTCGGTGCTGACCGATGACGAGAAAGAGCTGGGCGTGTGCCTGGTGGACATCGGCGGTGGGACCACCGACATCGCCATCTTCACCGAGGGCGCGATCCGCCACACCGCGGTGATCCCGATTGCCGGCGACCAGGTCACCAACGACATCGCCATGGCCCTGCGTACGCCGACCCAGTACGCCGAAGAAATCAAGATCCGCTACGCCTGCGCCCTGGCCAAACTGGCCGGCGCCGGCGAGACCATCAAGGTGCCGAGCGTGGGTGATCGCCCACCGCGCGAGCTGTCGCGTCAGGCCCTGGCCGAGGTGGTGGAGCCACGTTACGACGAGCTCTTCACCCTGATCCAGGCCGAGCTGCGCCGCAGCGGCTACGAGGACCTGGTGCCAGCCGGCATCGTTCTCACCGGCGGCACCGCGAAGATGGAAGGTGCCGTGGAACTGGCCGAGGAAATCTTCCACATGCCGGTACGCCTGGGCGTACCGCACAGCGTTCGGGGGCTGAGCGACGTGGTGCGCAACCCGATCTATTCCACCGGCGTGGGCCTGCTCACCTACGGCCTGCTCAAGCAGTCCGAGGACATGGTCCTGACTGGTAACAGCAACAGCAGCAGCAACAGCTATGGCGATGAACCGAAGGCCCCAGTGCTTGAGCGCTTCAAGCGGTGGGTCCAGGGCAACTTCTAAGTTTCAAAGCAGTAGTGGTAGGCGCGACAACTAGAGAACTGTAAGGAGAGGGAAAATGTTCGAGCTCGTAGACAACGTCCCGCAAAGTCCGGTCATCAAGGTGATCGGCGTCGGCGGTGGCGGCGGCAACGCCGTCAACCACATGGTGAAGAGCAGCATCGAAGGCGTCGAGTTCATCTGCGCCAACACCGATGCCCAGGCGCTGAAAAACATCGGCGCACGCACCATCCTGCAACTGGGTACCGGCGTGACCAAGGGTCTGGGTGCCGGTGCCAATCCGGAAGTTGGCCGTCAGGCCGCGCTGGAAGACCGTGAGCGCATCGCCGAGGTGCTGCAGGGCACCAACATGGTGTTCATCACCACCGGCATGGGCGGCGGTACCGGTACCGGTGCGGCGCCGATCATCGCCGAAGTGGCCAAGGAAATGGGCATCCTCACCGTTGCAGTGGTGACCCGTCCGTTCCCGTTCGAGGGCCGCAAACGTATGCAGATCGCCGATGAAGGCATCCGCATGCTGGCTGAGAGCGTCGACTCGCTCATCACCATCCCCAACGAGAAGCTGCTGACCATCCTGGGCAAGGATGCCAGCCTGCTGTCCGCCTTTGCCAAGGCCGACGATGTACTGGCCGGTGCCGTTCGCGGTATCTCCGACATCATCAAGCGCCCGGGCATGATCAACGTCGACTTCGCCGACGTGCGCACCGTCATGGGTGAAATGGGCATGGCGATGATGGGTACTGGCTGCGCCAGCGGCCCGAACCGCGCTCGCGAAGCCACCGAAGCGGCAATCCGCAACCCGCTGCTCGAAGACGTCAACCTGCAGGGCGCCCGCGGCATCCTGGTGAACATCACCGCAGGTCCTGACTTGTCGCTGGGTGAATACTCCGACGTGGGTAGCATCATCGAAGCCTTCGCCTCCGACCACGCCATGGTCAAGGTCGGCACCGTGATCGACCCAGACATGCGCGACGAACTGCACGTGACCGTGGTTGCCACTGGTCTGGGCGCGCGCATCGAAAAACCGGTGAAGGTGGTCGACAACACCCTGCAGACCGCTCAGCAGGTGTATGAGTCCTCCAACCCGGCTCCGGTTCGCCAGGAGCAGCCAGCCGTCAACTACCGTGACCTGGAGCGCCCGACCGTAATGCGCAACCAGGCCCACGCAGGTGCTGCCGCGGCAGCTAAACTCAACCCTCAGGATGACCTGGACTACCTCGATATCCCAGCCTTCCTGCGTCGTCAGGCCGATTGATGGAATTTATCAGGGGTATAAGGGTGATTGGTGTTCAGCAAAGGCCGGGTCTGTTATCATCCCCAGCCTTTGTTGATACCTGTTCGCATTATTTGCGCTGAAGCGGCCAATGCCATGATTAGACAACGCACCCTGAAGAATACCATCCGTGCCACGGGCGTCGGCCTGCACTCCGGGGAGAAGGTCTACCTGACCCTCAAGCCTGCGCCTGTCGACACCGGCATCGTCTTCCGTCGCGCCGACCTTGACCCTGTGGTCGAGATCCCGGCGCGTGCGGCCAATGTAGGTGAGACCACCATGTCCACCACGCTGGTCAACGGTGACGTCAAGGTCGATACGGTCGAGCACCTGCTCTCCGCCATGGCGGGCCTGGGCATCGATAACGCCTACGTCGAGCTCTCCGCCTCGGAAGTGCCGATCATGGATGGCAGCGCCGGTCCCTTCGTATTCCTGATTCAGTCTGCCGGCCTGGAAGAGCAGGACGCAGCCAAGAAGTTCATCCGCATCCTGCGCGAAGTGACAGTGGTGGAGGGCGACAAGAGCGCCACCTTCCTGCCATTCGACGGGTTCAAGGTGAGCTTCGAGATCGACTTCGATCACCCGGTCCTCAAGGGCCAGACCCAGAGTGCGGTCGTCGACTTCTCCAGCACCTCGTTCGTGAAAGAGGTCAGCCGCGCCCGTACCTTCGGCTTCATGCGTGACATCGAGTACCTGCGCAAGCACAACCTTGCGTTGGGCGGCAGTGTCGAGAACGCCATCGTGGTCGACGAGACCGGTGTGCTCAACGAAGACGGCCTTCGCTCCGATGACGAATTCGTCAAGCACAAGATCCTCGACGCCATTGGCGACCTCTATCTGCTGGGCAACAGCCTGATCGGCGAGTTCAAGGGCTACAAGTCCGGCCACGCGCTGAACAACCAGCTGCTGCGCAAGCTCATCGAAGAAACCGATGCCTGGGAAGTGGTCACTTTCGAAGATGCCAGCACGGCACCGATCTCGTACATGCGCCCTGTTGCGGCCGTGTAAGTTCGAACACTCTCTAGTTCATTGAGGCCACCTTCGGGTGGCCTTTTTTATTTCAGGGCTTTTCTTTGTTTTGCGCGTGGCTTGCCAGCCGTTCCAAGGCAGCACGCAGTTTGGGGTCGGCGATGCCTTCAGCGGAATCGCGGAGGCTCTCGGCGGCGTAGTTCGACAGTTCGGTCGTATTCGCCCCGCGTTTGGCCGGCACCAGAGGCGGCTGCACCTTGTAGAGGATGCGTTGCAGATTGCCGAACGCTTCCAGGGCCTGCAGCTGGCGCTGCAAGCGCTTTTGCTGGTAGCGCAGGCGGGTGGCCCAGTGGCCGTCGGTGACCACCAGCAGCAGCGTGCCATCGCGCCACGAGGCCACATGGCAATGCTCGCGGGCAGCCGGTTGCAGCTGGCTTTCCAGCAGGCGCTGCAGGTGCGCCAGGCGTTCGGCCTGGTTCAGCAGCAGGCGCAGCGGGCGGTTCTGGCGCAGCAGGGTGGCGGGCGGCTGGGCGGGGGAGGGTTTGAAGGCCATGGTGGTTTGCATGAAGTCACAAGATGGGCAGTCTAACACCTCTGCTGCCTGCGCTGGCCTCTTCGCGGGCCACAGGAAAACACTGCCTTGAGACGTTGAAGATCCTGTAGGAGAGGGCTTGCCCGCGAAGAGGCCGGTACAGGCAATACAAAATACGAGCCATTCTCGATACCTTTCATCTTCCTCTGGGTTGAACTCAGGGAAAATGCCCCTATCTTAGAAAAGCCCCCGCCTAAGCGCTGTGCCAGCATCGTGGCAATCGACCACTTTCCTCACCATCGTTTCCGGGTAGAATGCTCGTTCGCATGCGGCCTCAGGGCTGCACGGGCGACTCATGGGGCCGCCCTCCATCCCTACGTGTGGAAGATCCTGCCGATATGTTTGCGCCTTTGTTAAAAAAACTTTTTGGAAGCAAGAACGAGCGTGAAGTCAAACGCATGCTCAAGACGGTAGCTATCGTCAATGCCTTCGAAGAGAAGATGGTGGCCCTCTCCGATGAGCAGCTGCGGGCCAAGACCGCAGAGTTCAAGGAGCGCCTGGCCAAAGGCGAGACGTTGGACCAGTTGCTGCCCGAAGCCTTCGCCGTGGCCCGTGAAGCCGGCAAGCGCGTCATGGGCATGCGCCACTTCGATGTGCAGCTGATCGGCGGCATGACCCTGCACGAGGGCATGATCGCAGAAATGCGTACCGGTGAAGGCAAGACCTTGGTCGGTACCCTGGCCGTCTACCTCAACGCACTGTCCGGCAAGGGCGTGCACGTGGTCACGGTCAACGACTACCTGGCCCGCCGTGACGCCAACTGGATGCGCCCGCTGTACGAATTCCTCGGTCTGTCCGTGGGCATCGTCTCGGCCTTCCAACCGCCTGAAGAAAAGCGCGCCGCTTACGCCGCCGACATCACCTACGGCACCAACAACGAATTCGGTTTCGACTACCTGCGCGACAACATGGCGTTCAGCCAGGAAGAGAAGTTCCAGCGTGAACTCAACTTCGCGGTCATCGACGAAGTCGACTCGATCCTCATCGACGAAGCGCGTACCCCGCTGATCATCTCCGGGCAGGCCGAAGACAGCTCCAAGCTGTACATCGAGATCAACCGCCTGATCCCGCGCCTGACCCAGCACATCGAAGAAGTCGAAGGCCAGGTCACCCAGGAAGGCCACTTCACCATCGACGAGAAGAGCCGCCAGGTCGAGCTCAACGAAGCCGGTCACCAGTTCATCGAAGAGATGCTCACCCAGGCTGGCCTGCTGGCCGAAGGCGAGAGCCTGTACTCGGCGCATAACCTGGGCCTGCTGACCCACGTCTACGCCGGCCTGCGTGCGCACAAGCTGTTCCACCGCAACGTCGAGTACATCGTCCAGGACGGCCAGGTTCTGCTGATCGACGAGCACACCGGCCGTACCATGCCCGGCCGTCGCCTCTCCGAAGGCCTGCACCAGGCCATCGAGGCAAAAGAAAACCTGAACATTCAGGCCGAAAGCCAGACCCTGGCTTCGACCACCTTCCAGAACTACTTCCGCCTGTACAACAAGCTGTCCGGCATGACCGGTACCGCTGACACCGAGGCGTTCGAGTTCGCCCAGATCTACGCCCTCAACGTGATGGTCATTCCGCCGAACAAGCCGCTCGCGCGTAAGGACTTCAACGACCTGGTGTACCTGACCGCCGACGAGAAATACGCCGCGATCATCGCCGACATCAAAGAGAGCATGACCCAGGGCCGCCCGATTCTGGTGGGTACCGCGACCATCGAAACTTCGGAGCACATGTCGAACCTGCTGAAGAAGGAAGGTATCGACCACAAGGTACTGAACGCCAAGTACCACGAGAAGGAAGCCGAGATCATCGCGCAAGCCGGTGCTCCGGGTGCGCTGACCATCGCCACCAACATGGCCGGCCGTGGTACCGACATCCTCCTCGGCGGTAACTGGGAGGCCGAAGTGGCTGCCCTGGAAAACCCTACTCCCGAGCAGATTGCCCAGATCAAGGCCGACTGGCAGAAGCGTCACCAGCAGGTGATTCAAGCCGGTGGCCTGCACGTGATCGCCTCCGAGCGCCACGAATCGCGCCGTATCGACAACCAGCTGCGTGGCCGTTCCGGCCGTCAGGGCGACCCGGGTTCGAGCCGCTTCTACCTGTCGCTGGAAGACAGCCTGATGCGCATCTTCGCCTCCGACCGGGTGAAGAACTTCATGAAGGCGCTGGGCATGCAGTCTGGCGAGGCCATCGAGCACCGCATGGTCACCAATGCCATCGAAAAAGCCCAGCGCAAGGTCGAAGGCCGCAACTTCGACATCCGCAAACAGCTGCTTGAATACGATGACGTGGCCAACGAACAGCGCAAGGTGATCTACCACATGCGCAACAGCCTGCTGGCGGCCGAGAACATTGGCGACACCATCGTCGAGTTCCGCCAGGAAGTGCTGGACGCCACCATCAGTCAGCACATTCCGCCGCAGTCGCTGCCAGAGCAGTGGGACGTGGCCGGCCTCGAAGCGTCGCTGGCCAGCGACTTCGCCATCAAACTGCCGATCCAGCAGTGGCTGGACGAGGACGATCACCTCTACGAGGAGACCCTGCGCGAGAAGCTGTTGAACGAGATCACCACTGCTTACACCGAGAAGGAAGACCAAGCCGGCCTCGAAGCCCTGCGTACCTTCGAGAAGCAGATCCTGCTGCGCGTGCTGGACGACCTGTGGAAAGACCACCTGTCGACCATGGACCACCTGCGTCACGGTATCCACCTGCGTGGCTATGCGCAGAAGAACCCGAAGCAGGAGTACAAGCGCGAGTCGTTCACCCTGTTCCAGGAGCTGCTCGATTCGATCAAGCGCGACACCATCCGCGTGCTGTCGCACGTTCAGGTGCGCCGCGAAGACCCGGCCGAAGAAGAAGCCCGTCTGCGCCGCGAAGCCGAGGAACTGGCCAGCCGCATGCAGTTCCAGCATGCCCCGGCACCAGGCCTTGAAAGCGAGCAGCTGAGCGAGGAGGGCGCCGAAGTGGCCGTGGCCGCTGCCCCGGTGCGCAACGACCAGAAGCTTGGCCGCAACGAACCGTGCTGGTGTGGTTCGGGCAAGAAATTCAAGCATTGCCACGGGCAGATCGAGTGATCTGACCTGCATGGGGCCGCCTTGCGGCCCTATCGCGACACGAGGCCGCTCCCACAGGGACAGCGCACAGCCTAACGCTGCGCAGTCCTATGTGGGAGCGGCCTTGTGTCGCGAAAGGGCCGCGAAGCGGCCCCGCTATTTGACATCAACCGAATTTTTCTAGGAGCGCTCTAATGGCTGTTGGTCTTGGTCCTTTGCCCACCCTGCACCCGGTTCCGGGTTTTGAACTCGGCATCGCTTCTGCCGGCATCAAGCGCCCCGGGCGCAAGGATGTGGTGGTCATGCGCTGCGCCGAAGGTTCCAGCGTGGCTGGCGTGTTCACCCTCAACGCCTTTTGCGCCGCGCCGGTGATCCTGTCCAAGCAGCGCGTGCAAGGCACTGTGCGCTACCTGCTGACCAACACCGGCAATGCCAACGCCGGTACCGGCGCGCCAGGCCTGGCCGCCGCCGAGCGCACCTGCGCCAAGCTGGCCGAGCTGACCGGTGTTCCGGCCGAGTCGGTACTGCCGTTCTCCACCGGTGTGATCGGTGAGCCACTGCCGGTCGAGAAGATCGAAGGCGCGCTGCAGGCCGCCCTGGACAACCTGTCGGAAAACCACTGGGCTGAAGCCGCCACCGGCATCATGACCACCGATACCCTGCCAAAAGGCGCCAGCCGTCAGTTCCAGCACGATGGCGTGACCGTCACCGTGACCGGTATCAGCAAAGGCGCCGGCATGATTCGCCCGAACATGGCCACGATGCTCGGCTACATTGCCACCGACGCCAAGGTCGCCCCGGCGGTGCTCAAGGACCTGATGCTCGACGGCGCCAACAAGTCGTTCAACCGCATCACCATCGACGGCGACACCTCGACCAACGACTGCTGCATGCTGATCGCCACCGGCAAGGCCAATTTGCCGGAAGTGACCGAAGCCAGTGGTGCGCTGTTCGAAGCGCTGAAGAAGGCGGTGTTCGAAGTGTGCATGGAAGTGGCCCAGGCCATCGTCCGTGACGGCGAAGGCGCCACCAAGTTCGTCACCGTTCAGGTCAACGGGGGTGGCAACCACCAGGAGTGCCTGGATGTCGGTTACGCCGTGGCCCATTCGCCGCTGATCAAGACCGCGCTGTTCGCCTCCGACCCGAACTGGGGCCGCATTCTGGCTGCCGTGGGCCGTGCAGGTGTGCCGGAGCTGGATGTCAGCCTGATCGACGTGTACCTGGACAGCGTGTGCATCGCCAGCCAGGGCGGCCGCAGCCCGAGCTACACCGAAGCGCAGGGTTCGGCAGTGATGGCGCAGGAAGAGATCACCATCCGTATCGAGCTTGGTCGTGGCCAGTGCAGCGAAACCATCTGGACCACGGACCTGTCCCACGAATACGTGAAGATCAACGCCGAATACCGCACCTGATTCAAAGGGGTGCCGCCTTGCGGCCCATCGCGGATAAATCCGCTCCTACAACGGTTTTGTGGTCCTTGTAGGGGCGGATTTAACCGCGATGGGCCGCAAGGCAGCCCCGATATTCCTAATACATGGAGCCGAACCATGAGCTATCAACTGATCATCGGCGACAAGCTGTATTCCTCCTGGTCACTGCGTGGCGCCCTGGCCCTAGAGCTGGCCGGCGTGCCTTACGAAGAAACGCTGATCAGCCTGAACCAGCCCGACACCCGCAGGCGCATCCTCGCATTCTCCTCCACCGGCAAGGTGCCGCTGCTCAAGACCGAGCACGGGGTGATCGCCGATTCCCTGGCCATTGCCGAATACCTCAACGAACGCCACCCCGAGGCCCAGCTGTGGCCGGCCGACGTGGCCGCCCGTGCCCATGCCCGTTCGGCCTGCGCGCAGATGCACAGTGGCTTCTTCGCCCTGCGCGGTGCCATGCCGTTCGACCTGTCCCGTGACCAGGCGCTGGAAAGCATGCCGTTGGAAGTGCAGGTAGACATCGACCGCATCGTCGCGTTGTGGTCCGAGTGCCGCCTGCTGGCCAAGGACTCTGGCCCGTTCCTGTTCGGCAAGCCGACCCTGGCCGATGCCTTCTTCGCCCCGGTGGCGGTGCGCCTGCGTACCTACCGCGTGGAAGTGCCTGCAGAGGCCGCCACCTATATCGAGACCATTTACCAGTGGCCGGCCTTCAAGGCCTGGCAGCAAGCTGGCCTGGCGGAGCGTGAAGGTTGAAACGGATACAGGTTGTAGCCGCGGTGATCCGCGGTGGTGACGGACGCATTCTGATTGCCCGCCGCGCTGATACGCAGCACCAGGGTGGCCTTTGGGAATTCCCCGGTGGCAAGGTGGAAGAGGGTGAAGGCGTCGAAGTGGCACTGGCCCGTGAGCTGCGCGAAGAACTGGGCATTGAAGTGACTGCTTCACGCGCACTGATCAAGGTCAGCCACGACTACCCGGACAAGCAGGTGCTGCTGGACGTTCGCGAGGTCGATGCGTTCACCGGTGAGCCCCACGGTGCCGAAGGCCAGCCACTGGCCTGGGTAGCGCCGCGTGACCTGGCGCAATACGAATTCCCTGAGGCCAACAAGCCGATCGTGGCGGCCGCGCGCTTGCCGGATCAGTACTTGATCACGCCGGATGGCCTGGAAGTGCCGGAGATGCTCAAGGGTATCCAGAAGGCCGTAGCCAGTGGTATCCGCCTGATCCAGCTGCGCGCCCCCGACATGTACGACCCCAAGTACCGCGATGTGGCGGTGGACGCGGTGGGGCTGTGCGCCGGCAAGGCGCAGTTGATGCTCAAGGGGCCGCTGGAGTGGCTCGGGGACTTCCCGTCCGCCGGTTGGCACCTGACCGCTGCGCAGCTGCGCAAATATGCAGCCAAAGGCCGCCCGTTCCCCAAAGAGCGTTGGCTGGCAGCGTCGTGCCACAGTGCCGAAGAGTTGGCCTTGGCCGAGCAGATGGGCGTGGACTTCGTCACCCTGTCGCCGGTGCAGGCGACCCAGACCCATCCCGAGGCGGTGCCGCTGGGGTGGGATGAAGCGCAGCGGCTGATTGCTGGGTTCACCCACCCGGTCTATCTGTTGGGTGGGGTTGGGCCGGGTGAGCGGCAGAAGGCTTGGGAGGCCGGGGCACAAGGTGTGGCCGGGATTCGAGCATTCTGGCCCGAGGCCTGAGTAGTTGGGGCCGCTTTGCGGCCCATTCGCGACGCAAGGCCGCTCCTACAGGAGATCGCGTTCCGTTGTAGGAGCGGCCTTGCCGGGGCGCCGGACCGGTCGGAATGGGCTGCAAAGCAGCCCCGGCAATATCAGCCTTCAGGTTTGAGTGCAGGCTGCCACAAGACCTCCGCAACCCCCTGCCGCCGCCCGATGATCCGCGCCGCCACGAACAGCAGATCCGATAGCCGGTTGATATACGCCAACCCCACCCCCTCCAACGGCTCCAGCGCATTCAACTGCTGGCAGCGCCGCTCCGCACTGCGCGCCAGGCTACGGCACACATGGGCCTGCGCCACCAGCGCCGAGCCACTGGGCAGGATGAAGTTCTTCAGCGGCCCCAGCTCTTCGTTCCACACATCGATCGCCCCTTCCAGCCGCTCTACCTCGGCCTGGTTCAAGGCCTGATAGCTGGGCATCGCCAACTCGCCGCCAAGGTCGAACAAACGATGCTGGCAAGGCGCCAGAACGTTGCTCACTTCATCCAGCCCCAGCTCGGCCAGGCCGGCCAGCAACAGCCCGAGCTGGCTGTTGAGGCTATCCACTTCACCGATCGCTTCGACCCGCGGGTGGTCCTTGGGCACCCGCCGCCCGTCGCCGAGGCCGGTTTCGCCCTTGTCGCCAGTGCGGGTGTAGATCTTCGACAGGCGATAGCCCATGTCATGCCTCCGTGTGGGTTGCCAGCGCCGCTGGCGGCTGGCCGAGGGGCAGGCGCAGGGTGAAGCAGGTGCCCTGGCCGGGCGTGGACTGCACTTCCATCTGCCCCTTATGGTTGTTGGTGATGATGAAGTATGAAACCGACAGCCCGAGCCCGGTGCCCTGGCCGATTTCCTTGGTGGTGAAGAACGGCTCGAAAGTGCGTTTGCGCACGGTTTCGGGCATGCCGACGCCGTTGTCCTCGACCTGGATCTCCGCCCAAGGTGGGTTGAGCCTGGTGCGCAAGGTGATACGCCCAGGTTCGCTCGGCTGCGGGCGCTGGTGGATGGCCTGGGCGGCGTTTTTCAGCAGGTTCAGCAGTACCTGCTCCAGTTCGTTGGCAGTGCAGGGCACCGGGCCCAGGTTGGGGTCGAACTGGCGGACGATGGCCTGCCCCTTGAAGTCGAAGCCGATGGTCAGGTCGAAGTCGTTACTGGCGATTTCCACGGCCTGGTCGATCAGCGCCGGCAGCTCGCACGGTGCCAGCTGGCGGTTGCTGCGGCGGCTGAAACTGAGCATGTGGGTGACGATCTTCGCCGCACGGGTGCCGGCCTGCTGAATGCCGTCGAGCAGTTGCGGCACTTCGCGGTTCTCCAGGTAGCGGTTGACGCTGGACAGGTCGATGCCCAGCTCGTCGGCCTGTTCCTGGTTGCGCGGCAGCTCCGGCGACAGGCGCCGGCGGATGTTCTGCACGTTGTGCAGGATCGCGCCCAGCGGGTTGTTGATTTCGTGGGCCATGCCGGCCGCCAGGCCTCCCACCGAGAGCATCTTCTCCGACTGCACCATCATCTCTTCCAGCGACAGGCGCTGGGTGATGTCGTCGATACGGATGACCACGCCGCGGCCGCCACCGCCCATCAGCGGGTAGAAGGTCAGGGCGTAGTGGCGCAGGTCCTCGTCCTTGGGCCAGGTGACCCGCTCGATCTTTGCCACCCGGTGCTTTTCAACGCTTTCCTTGAGCTGCGGGAGGAACGGCTTGAGCGGCTCGAAGGCGATGAAGATCGGCTGGTTCAGCGCTTCGTCCAGCGGTGTGCCGGAGAGCACCGTGGCCTCATGGTTCCATTGGGTGACGTAGAGCTGCTCATCGAGGGCAATCAGTGCCGAGGGCATGGAGTCGATGATGCTGTTCAGGTAGTTCTGGAAACCGGTGAGCTTCTTTTCGATCTTGCTGCGTACCTGGACTTCCAGCTCCAGCTTGCGATTGGTGTGGCGGGTTTCTTCGGCCAGGCCCTGGGCCTGATCGTAGGCCGTCTGAAATTCGTCGCGGGCGCGCTTGAGCTGGTGCTCGCGGGCTTCAATGCGCGAAAGCATGGTGTTGAAGGCTTCGGCGAGGCTGCCGATCTCGTCGTCGTTGCCACGGGTGGCGCGCAAGGCATAGCTTTCCTCGCGGGTGACCTGGCGGCTGAGTTCTTCGAGCTGGTTGATTGGCTGGGTGATCAGGCGTTTGATCTGCCGGGCGATGACCATCCACAGCAGGATGCTGAACACGAGAATTGCCAGGCTGGCGCTGAGCGTACCGGTGTAGAACGCCGTGGGCAGTTCGCTGCTGGCCACCAGCAGCAGGTGCGCCGGTGGGCTGGCATCGCGGGGGATGCGGATCAGCTGGGTGCTGCGGAATTCCATCAAGCGCCAGCCGTCGATGTTGCGGTAGCGCTTGGGCAGGGCCAGTGGCTCGCCGTGCTGCAGCTGGGCCAGCATGCTGCCGTCGCCGCCATAGATGGCGGCGGCGCGCAGCGGGGTATAGCTGTTCAGCTCCTTGAGCAGGGCGGTGGCTGTTTCGGTCGAATCGCCAGCACGGGCCGACAGTTGCGGGTTGGCCACCAGCTTGCCGATGGTCTGCAACGCCTGCGGCGCCATGCTCTCCTGGGTGATCCAGTAGGCGGCGCTGATGAAGGTCAGGTTGGCCACCAGCAGGATGGTCACCAGCAGTACCAGCAGGGCCGCCAGCAGTTTCTGCCCGACCGGGAGGTTTTCCAGGCGTTGGCGCAGGCTCATGGGTAAGGCAATGTCCGTATTGGGTTGACGTCAGGCGCTGGGCAAGCCACGCGCTCGCAGGTTATCGACCAGCCGGTGGTGCAGGTGTTCCAGTTGAGGCAGCAGCATGCCGTGGCGTTCGGCCACCCGGCAGGCGTGGCCCAGCAGGTAGTGCACCTCGGTACGCCGGCCAGCACGCACGTCCTGGTACATGGAAGAGTAGTTGGCGGCAGTGGCCAGGATCACCCGTTGCACTTCTTCATTCAGATCGGTGGCTGCTTCGGGCTGACCGCAGCGGCGCAGCAGCTCGGCCAGCTCCGTGCTCAGCGCCTCGACCTCGCCCAAGTGCCCGAGCAGCCCGCCGTTCTGGCAGTCGTGGAGTACGGTCAGCGGGTTGATGGCGCAGTTCAGCGCCAGCTTGCGCCACAGGCGGGTGAGGATGTCGACGGTCCATTCGCCCGGAATGCCGGCGTCGCTCAGGTCAGCGAACCATTCGGGGGTGGTGGGGTTGGCGGGGTCTCCCAGCCAGTTGAAACCATGGCCGGCGAAACGCACCCGCCAGTCGTCCTCGCGGAACGCGCCTTCGGTACTGGAGGCAAAGATGCAGCGGGCGAGGGGAACCTGGTCGGCGACTTCGTCCTGGCTGCCGAGGCCGTTCTGCAACAGCACGATTTCTGCGCCATCGGCCAGGCGCGGTGCCAGGCGAGCGATGGCGGGGGCCGCATCGTAGGCCTTGCAGGCCACCAGCAGGCGATGAATGGGGCCGCCGGATTCGGCCGTTTCGGCCGGGATGGCGTAGAGGCTGGCCTGGTCCTGCTCGACCAAGGTCAGGCCGCCGGCCAGCTGGTAGGCCTGCAGGCGCTGCACATCACGCAGGATCAGGCGTACCGCCTTGCCGGCGCGAGCCAGGCGGCAGGCCCAGAGGCTGCCGAGGCTACCGGCGCCGAGAATATGCCAGGTGCTGCTCATCTGCGTTTCGCAACCCGTTATAATGAGCCCGCATTTTAACCCTCTAACACCGACACGCTCCATGTTCAGACTGAGCGTGCTTTTATTTTATGGAGAATACCCATGCCTTCGTTCGACGTGGTATCGGAACTGGACAAGCACGAAGTGCAGAATGCGGTCGACAATGCCATCAAGGACCTCGACCGCCGCTATGACCTCAAGGGCAAAGGCAGCTTCGAGTTCAAGGACAAGGAGCAGACCGTGGTGCTGACCGCCGAGGAAGAGTTCCAGCTCGAAGCCATGCTGGAAATCCTGCGCCTGGCGCTGGTCAAGCGCAAGATCGACGTAAAGTGCCTGGAAACCAAAGACCCGTACGCCTCGGGCAAGGAAAAGAAACAGGAAGCCAAGTTCCGCGAAGGCATCGACAAGGACCTGGCCAAGAAGATCGTCGCCACCATCAAGGACGGCAAGCTCAAGGTCCAGGCCGCCATCCAGGGCGAGCAGGTACGTGTCACCGGCAAGAAGCGTGACGATCTGCAGGAAGCCATTGCCTTGCTGCGCACCAAGGAATTTGAAATGCCGCTGCAGTTCAACAACTTCCGCGACTGATCGCAGGGTTGTCCGGAACCCCGATGGCCTAATGATGTCCATGGGGGTTCATGGCCGCTGAATAGCTTGCGGCCTGCTTTATTGTGCACGTGCCGTTCGGCATCAGGAGATGAACATGGATTTGAACGCTGAAGTCGATCAGCTGGTCCGCCAATCCCAGACCTGGCTCCCCTTGATCATGGAGTACGGCAGCCGCCTGCTGCTGGCACTGCTGACACTGGCGGTCGGCTGGTGGATCATCAACAAGGTCAGCGCCCGCCTGGGCAAGCTGGTAGGCCTGCGCAACGCCGACCTGGCACTGCAAGGCTTCATCAGCACCTTGTCGAACATCGTGCTGAAGGTGCTGCTGTTCGTCAGCGTGGCGTCGATGATCGGCATCGAGACCACCTCGTTCGTCGCGGCCATCGGTGCCGCCGGCCTGGCCATCGGCCTGGCCTTGCAGGGTAGCCTGGCGAACTTCGCCGGTGGCGTGCTGATCCTGATGTTCCGCCCGTTCCGCATTGGCGACTGGATCGAAGCGCAAGGCGTGTCAGGTACCGTCGACAGCATCCAGATTTTCCACACCGTGCTGCGTACTGGTGACAACAAGACGGTAATCATGCCTAACGGTGCCCTGTCCAACGGCATCATCACCAACACCAACCGCCAGCCGACGCGCAAGGTGGTATTCGACGTGGGCGTGGACTACGAGGCCGATCTGCAGCAGGCACGCCAGGTGCTGCTGGAGCTGGCGAAGGACCCACGCGTGCTGCCCGACCCGGCGCCGCAGGCTGTGGTTTCGACCTTGGGCGATAGCTCGATCACCGTGTCGCTGCGCCTGTGGACCAAGACCTCCGACTACTGGGACGTGATGTTCATGCTGAACGAGCACGCCCGTGATCGCTTGCGCGACCAAGGGATCGACATTCCGTTTCCGCAGCGGGTGATCCGCGTGGTGCAGGAGACTGCAGCGCAGTAACCTGATGTGAAGACCGGGGCCGCAAAGCGGCCCCGATTTTTTCTGACCTTACACTTGTTCACAGCAATTCCCCGCCATTTCTGGCATATAGCCTGACCCTTCCTGCCTGCACCCGATACGCCATCATGAAACCACTGCTCTACATCACTCCTCTTCGGGCCCTGCTGTTCGGCCTGACCCTGGCCCTGTTCGAGCTGCTCACCTACCTGGCCAGCGACGCCGTGATGCCAGCCATGCCGGTGGTGGTCGAGCACCTGAACGCCAGCCCGGAATACATCCCCCATGCGCTCAACCTGTACCTGCTCGGTGGCGTGGTGCTGCAATGGCTGATCGGCCCGCTGGCCGACCGCTATGGCCGCCGCCCGTTGCTGCTGGCCGGCTGCGCATTCTTTGGCGTTGCCTGCCTGGCCACCTACTGGGTGCAGGATATCGGCCTGTTCAACCTGCTGCGTCTGCTGCAGGGCATTGGCCTGGGCTTTGTGGTAACCGTCAGCTACCCGGCCCTGAACGAGTCGTTCAGCGAAGCGGACGCGGTGCGCATGATGGCGTTGCTGGCCAATATTGCCTTGCTGTCGCCGCTGCTCGGGCCGCTGGTCGGTACGCTCATGCTGCAGTGGCTGGACTGGCGCTGGCTGTTCGTGGCCTTCGCCTTTGGTGCGGTGTTGTGCTGGCTGCTGTTGCATCGCTTGATGCCGGAAACCCTTGGTGTGGAGCGCCGCGACGGCTCGCGCCTGCCATTCACGCCTATCCAGCTGCTGCCACTGCTCGCCGGTTACGGCCAGTTGCTGGCCAATCGCAAGTTCGTCGCCGGCAGTGCCGCGCTGGGCCTGGTGGGCCTGCCGCTGATCGGCTGGATCGGCCTGTCGCCGGTGCTGCTCATTCACGATGAGGGGCTGAGCACGATGGAATATGCACTGTGGCAGTTGCCGGTGTTCGGTGGGTTGATCCTGGGTAACCTGATCATCAACCGCATCGCCGACCGTTACCCGCTGCCGGCTCTGGTGCGCGGTGCGCTGGGGCCGTATCTGGCCGGGCTGTGCCTGATGGTGCTGGCGACCTGGTGCTGGCCGACGGTGACCAGCGTGGTCGCGGGCATGTCGCTGTATGCACTGGGGCTGGGGGTGGCCAATGCGGTGCTGTACCGCATGACGCTGTTTGCCAGCGAGCAGAGCAAGGGGCTGGTGTCGGCGATGCTGGGGATGATCACCATTGCCTTGCTCGGGTTGGGTGGCGCGGTGTTGGCGATGATCGGCGCGGGGGCGAGCCTGCTGCACTTTGCCCTGGCGGCGGGTGTGGCAGGGGCTTTGGCACTGTGGCCATTGTGGTTTGTCGTGGGTGGGCGGCCCGGCGAAGGGGCTGTCGCTCAATAATCTTCATTGCCTGCACTGGCCTGTTCGCGGGTAAACCCGCTCCCACAGGGTTCTCGCGTGCCTTGATGGCAGTGGTTTACCTGTAGGAGCGGGTTTACCCGCGAACAGGCCAGTGCAGGCTGAAGAGAGCTATCAGGGCTGCTCGGCCGCCGAGTTATCCACCGGCACCTGCTTTCCCCGGCTCACTTCCTGGCGCCAGTGCAGCGCGATCAGGATCAGCGTAGGCACGCCGAGCAGCGCAGTGATCAGGAAGAAGTCGTGATAGCCGTACTTCTCCACCATCACCCCTGAATAGCCGCCTATCAGGCGCGGCAGCAGCAGCATGATCGAGCTGAGCAGCGCATATTGCGTGGCCGAGAACTTCAGGTTGGTCAGGCTCGACAGGTAGGCGACGAATGCCGAGGTGGCCAGGCCGGAGCTGAAGTTGTCCAGCGAAATGGTCACCACCAGCATTTCCAGGTTCGGCCCCATATCGGCCAGCATCAGGAACAGGATATTGGTGGCCGCGGAGGCTGCGCCGCCGATGAACAGAATCGGCAGAATGCCGAAACGCACGATCAGCAAACCACCGACGCCGGCACCGACCAGGGTCATGATCAGGCCGAAGACCTTGCTGACACTGGCGATCTGGTCTTTGGTGAAGCCCATGTCGATGTAGAACACGTTGGCCATCACACCCATGACCGTGTCGGACATGCGATAGGTCGCGATCAAGCCGAGCAGCAACAGGGCCTGCCAACGGTAACGGGCGATGAAGTCGTGCACCGGTGTGAGTACCGGGGCCAGTCCACGACGACCCAGGCTCGACAGGCAAGCCCATGTAAGCAGCACGTAGAGGATCAGGCGCAGGAAGGCACGGTCTTCGAGCAGCAGGTCGAGTGGCGTCGCATCGCCGGAAATGACGCTCGACCAGCCGGTGTTGAACATCTGGGTAAAGCTGGCCGGTACCGACACCAGCAGGATGATCAGCACGAATACCGAGGCCATCTGGTGCATCAGGCCATAGCGCGCAGCCGACAGCTGGGTGCGCATCGGTACCGCAGGTTCACGCATCACCAGGGTGGTGAACAGTGCCGGCAGCATCATCACGCCAAACAGCACGTAGGTACCGGCCCAGGCTTTGTGCAGGTAGCTGAAGCCGGTGGAACCGAACCATTCGGCGAAGAACAGTGCGCCGGCGGTGGCGAGCAGGGCGGCAACCCGGTAACCGGCCATGTAGCTGGCGGCGAGGGCTGCCTGGCGCTGATCGTCGGCGATCTCCAGGCGATAGGCATCGACCGCGATGTCCTGGGTGGCCGAGGCGAATGCCACCAGCACTGCCAGGGCAATCAGCCAGGAAAGGTGTTGTTGCGGGTCGCACAAGCTCATGCCGACCAGGCCGACCACCACCAGCGCCTGCGACAGCAACAGCCACGAACGCCGACGGCCCAGGCCGCCAAGCAGCGGCAGGCGCCATTGGTCGAGCAGTGGCGACCAGACCCATTTGAAGGCATAGGCCAGGCCGATCAGGCTGGCGTAGCCAATGGTTTCGCGGGCCACGCCCGCTTCGCGCAGCCACACCGACAGGGTCGAAAACACCAGCATGTAGGGCAGACCGGCAGCAAAGCCGAGCAGCAGAAGTACCAAGGTTGACGGGCTGGCATAGGCAGCGAGCGCAGCGCGCCAGGTTTTACGGGGCATGGGCCAACATCTGCCTCAAATTTGCGAAAACAAAGCGCGCACTCTAACCGCTGTGCTCCATCGGGCGCCAGCCATGGCGCATCATATCCACACGATTATTGGTCACATTCACGCCTTCTGCGCGCAGTCTGGCTCGCTGTTCATCGCCAGACGGCGTCCCCTGCGCGAGGCTCAGTCGCCCGCTTGCGCCCAATACGCGGTGCCAGGGCAGGCGGCTATCGGCGGGCAACTGGCCCAAGGTGCGCCCGACCCAGCGAGCCGCCTTCCCGAGCCCTGCCAGCTCGGCGAGCTGGCCATAGCTGACCACCTTGCCTTCGGGCACTTGGCCAAGCACCGAATACAGCGCCGTTCGTCGGCCCTCAGGCGACGCCAACGTGTGTTCGTATCCCTCAGACATCAGGGCAGCCTTGGCCTGGAATGAAACCGGACGAATGGTCACGGCAAATGAGTGTTGAACTCAACGGCATACTCCTGGGTCTGTCCTTGCTCTGGTCGTCGGTATCTGGATAATGCCCGGCTTTTTTCGTCAAATCGAACCTGTAGCGCGCTTATGTATTCTAGATCCTTGCTTTGCCTGTTGACCGCTTCCCTGTGCGCCGCCCCGGCGTTCGCCGACACCGTGTGGATGAAGAACGGTGATCGCCTGTCCGGGAAGATCAAGGTATTCGACGGTGGCAAGCTGTTGCTCGAAACGCCCTATGGCGGCTCTATTGCTCTGGACTGGAAGCAGGTCAAGACGCTGGAAAGCGACCAGGAGATGCTGGTCAAGCAGGATGCCTACAACGGCGAAAAGGCCAAGTCTCTCAAGGCGGCCGAGCCCGGCAAGGTGACCCTTGCCAATGGCGATGCGCCCAGGACGGTCGACCTGGCCAGTGTCCAGCAGATCATGAAGCCCAAGCCGCTGGTCGAGGACTTCGTCTGGAAGGGTAACGTCGATGTGGCGTTGGACTACAAGCGTGCCGAGAACGATACCGATGACTATGACGTCGGCTTCAAGACTACCGCCCGCCATGGTCGCTGGCGCCACAACGCTGAAGGCGAGTACAACCGCGAGACCAAGGACGACGTCACCACCACCGATAACTGGAGTGCCGAATACGCGCTCGACCGCTTCATCACCGATAAGTGGTTCTGGCAGGGACGCATGGAATACAAGCGTGACCATGTCGAAGACCTGGCCCGTCAGCGTACGGTCGGTACCGGCCCTGGCTACCAGTTCTGGGACGACGAGCTCGGAGCCTTCTCGCTGGGTTCGTTGATCAACCGTACCGACTTCGAATACCAGGACGGCGCCAAGGACAACTTCTACTCCGCGGCGGTCAAGTGGGACTACACCCGCTACCTGATCGGCAAGAACGTTCAGCTGTTCACCAATGGCGAGTTCGCCAAGCCGCTGGGCGGTGTGGCCGACTACTCGCTGGATGCCGAGGTGGGGCTGCGCTACAAGGTCACCGAGTGGGCCTCGCTCAACCTCAAGGCGGAGAAGGACATCATTACCGGTACGCGAGAAAGCGACCTGGACAAGACCCGCTACACCGCTGGATTCGGTGTGACCTGGTAGATCGCCGGGGCCGCGGGGCGGCCCCCATTGGCACTGGATGTGATAATGCTTATCTTGTCACTCATTCAGCCCGCACCCAGGAGCCGCCCTTCGTGAGTAACAACGCCATCCGCCCCGCCCGGGAACTGCTGCTCAAGGAATACCGCGGCGTGCTCTCGACCCATTCCAAGTCCATGCCGGGCTTCCCGTTCGGCTCGGTGGTGCCTTACTGCCTGGATGCCGAGGGCAATCCGCTGATCCTTATCAGTCGCATCGCCCAGCACACCCACAACCTGCTCAAGGACCCCAAGTGCTCGCTGCTGGTGGGTGAGCGTGAGGCCGAGGACGTGCAGGCGGTAGGCCGCCTGACGGTCATGGCCCAAGCGCACAAGCTGGTCGATGAGGCCGCCATCGAAGCGGCGGCCGAGCGCTACTACCGCTATTTCCCCGATGCCGCCAACTACCACAAGGCCCACGATTTCGACTTCTGGGCCCTGCAGCCGGTGCGTCATCGCTACATCGGCGGCTTCGGTGCCATTCACTGGCTCGACCAGGTGACCCTGGCCAACCCGTTCGCGGGCAAGGCAGAGGCGAGCATGATCGAGCACATGAACAGCGACCATGCCAATGCCATCGCCCATTACGTCGAGCTGAGCGACCTGCCGCGCAGCGTAGCGGCGCAGATGGTCGGCATCGACAGCGAAGGCATGCACCTGCGCATCGGCCAAGGTATCCACTGGTTGGCGTTCCCTGCTCCTTGCAACACGCCGACACAAGTCCGAGAAGCCTTGGTTTTGCTGGCGCGCGCTGACCAATGGCCAGTTGCGACTGAAGTCGAGGCTTGAAAAGCCGAGCATCCGCATCCATCTGTAGGTCTTACTGGAAGGGTTTCTTCCGACGAGGAATGCTTTGATGCGTGCTTTTCTATTGCTGTTTCTGTTGTTCCCAGTGCTGGAGCTGTTCGTATTCGTCAAGGTCAGTGCGGCCATCGGTTTCTTTCCGGCGCTGCTGCTGATCATCGCCGGCTCTGCCCTGGGGGTGCTGGTGATGCGCGTGGCGGGTCTCGCCACTGCCCTGCGTGCCCGTGAAAGCCTGCAGCGTGGCGAACTGCCCGCCGAGGACATGTTCCAGGGCCTGATGCTGGCCGTAGGCGGTGGTCTGCTGCTGCTGCCAGGCTTCATCAGCGACGTGCTGGGCCTGCTGTGCCTGCTGCCGTTCACCCGCCACCTGGCGGCCCGCAAGATGCGCGAGCGTGCCGAAGCCCAGGCCATGCGCCAGCGCGCGTTCCAGGACGACCCATTCCAGGCACAGCCGCGTGATGGCGGCCATCGCCCGAACGTGATCGAAGGCGAGTACGAGCGCCGCGACAAATAGGCAAACCCATAATCCCCCGGGGCCGCACAAGCGGCCCCGGTGTTTTTCAAGTGTCTGAAAATTTTTGCATCTCAAGCCTTGTAATTGAATATGGCGGCCTCATGTATGTGGTCACCGTAAGGTTCTGGTGGTAACACCAGTCATGACACAGGTGGTTCGCTCTTTGCGGACCACCCCCGGCAACGCCGGATTGCATTAACCCGCCGGTTTCGATACCGGCCGACAAAAACCACTATTTGGGAGAGATCGACAATGAAGCTTCGTCCTCTGCATGACCGTGTAGTCATCCGTCGCAGCGAAGAAGAATCGAAAACCGCTGGCGGTATCGTCCTGCCGGGTTCGGCCGCAGAAAAACCAAACCGCGGCGAAGTCGTTGCTGTTGGCACCGGTCGCGTCCTGGAAAACGGCGAAGTACGTGCGCTGGCCGTCAAAGTCGGTGACAAAGTGGTATTCGGCCCTTACTCGGGCAGCAACACCGTGAAAGTCGATGGCGAAGACCTGCTGGTCATGGCCGAGAACGAAATCCTCGCCGTCATCGAAGGCTGATTTCCCCCGACTTCCCGTTACTCCAAAGAATTCCAAGGATTAAACGATCATGGCTGCTAAAGACGTAAAATTCGGCGATTCCGCTCGTAAGAAAATGCTGGTTGGTGTCAACGTTCTGGCTGACGCGGTAAAAGCGACCCTCGGCCCGAAAGGCCGTAACGTAGTGCTTGCCAAGAGCTTCGGCGCTCCGACCATCACCAAGGACGGCGTTTCCGTCGCCAAAGAAATCGAGCTGAAAGACGCTTTCGAAAACATGGGCGCCCAGCTGGTCAAGGAAGTTGCTTCCAAGGCCAACGACGCTGCCGGTGACGGCACCACCACCGCTACCGTTCTGGCTCAGGCCATCGTCAACGAAGGCCTGAAAGCCGTCGCTGCCGGCATGAACCCGATGGACCTGAAGCGCGGCATCGACAAGGCCACCGCCGCCGTTGTCGCCGAGCTGAAGAACCTGTCCAAGCCATGCGCCGACTCCAAGGCCATCGCCCAGGTAGGTACCATCTCCGCCAACTCCGACAACTCCATCGGTGAAATCATCGCCGAAGCCATGGAAAAAGTCGGTAAAGAAGGCGTGATCACCGTTGAAGAAGGCTCGGGCCTGGAAAACGAACTGTCCGTCGTAGAAGGCATGCAGTTCGACCGCGGCTACCTGTCGCCGTACTTCATCAACAAGCCGGACACCATGGTTGCCGAGCTGGAAAGCCCGCTGCTGCTGCTGGTCGACAAGAAGATCTCCAACATCCGTGAGCTGCTGCCAGTTCTGGAAGCCGTTGCCAAGGCCGGCCGCCCACTGCTGATCGTTGCTGAGGACGTTGAAGGCGAAGCCCTGGCTACCCTGGTAGTGAACAACATGCGCGGCATCGTCAAGGTTGCTGCGGTCAAGGCTCCGGGCTTCGGTGATCGCCGCAAGGCCATGCTGCAGGACATCGCTGTCCTGACCGGCGGCCAGGTCATCTCCGAAGAAATCGGCCTGACCCTGGAAACCACCACCCTGGAGCACCTGGGTAACGCCAAGCGCGTCATCCTGTCCAAGGAAAACACCACCATCATCGATGGTGCTGGCGTTGACGCCGACATCGAAGCACGCGTCAAGCAGATCCGTGCCCAGATCGAAGAGACTTCCTCCGACTACGACCGTGAGAAGCTGCAAGAGCGTCTGGCCAAGCTGGCAGGCGGTGTTGCCGTGATCAAGGTCGGTGCCGGCACCGAAGTTGAAATGAAAGAGAAGAAAGCCCGCGTTGAAGACGCCCTGCACGCTACCCGTGCAGCCGTTGAAGAAGGCGTGGTGCCTGGCGGTGGTGTAGCCCTGGTTCGCGCCCTGGCTGCCATCGTTGAACTCAAAGGCGACAACGAAGACCAGAACGTCGGTATCGCCCTGCTGCGTCGCGCTGTAGAAGCTCCGCTGCGCCAGATCACTGCCAACGCCGGCGACGAGCCAAGCGTTGTTGCTGACAAGGTCAAGCAAGGTTCGGGCAACTACGGCTACAACGCCGCTACCGGCGAATACGGCGACATGATCGAGATGGGTATCCTCGACCCAGCCAAGGTCACCCGTTCGGCTCTGCAAGCCGCAGCTTCGATCGGCGGTCTGATGATCACCACCGAAGCCATGGTTGCCGACCTGCCAGAAGACAAGCCAGCTGCTGGCATGCCTGACATGGGCGGCATGGGTGGCATGGGCGGCATGATGTAAGCCAGCCTTACCCCCTGCACCAAGAAAAAGCCCCGCCTAGTGCGGGGCTTTTTCGTTTTCCTGTGCCGGCCACCGGGGCTGCGAAGCAGCCCCTCTGTCAGGCAACGCCATGTTCCACAGCTGGCGCCTCAGCCATGCCCCTGCGATACAGCACCAGGTAATACGACCCCAGGCCGATCAACCAGCAGAACACCGCCGTCCACACGTTATGCGACAGGAAGTGCGCGCCCTGCAGCATCCGCCCCAGCCCCAGCGCCGAGCCGGCCACCAGGGCCACGCCGAACGCCACCCGCGCCAGCTTCGGGCGGCGGTCGCGCAGCATGAAGAACAGGCCGAACAGGCAGAAACCGGTGGCGGCATGCCCACCCGGCCAGCACAGCCCCGGCTTGTCGGTTGCCGGCCGGTGTTCCAGCAGCTTGCTGTAGGTTTCCTTGCCGCCAAACTGGGTCAGGCTCCACGGGCATTGCACCTGGGTCACCTTCTTCAGCGGCGTGACGAATGCCGTCGACAGCCCCAATGCCAAGACTAGGCAACCCAGCTCACGACGCCAGCTGAACAGAGGCTTCCAGACGAAGCTCGAGGCGAACGCGCCTAGCGAGATCAGCCCCAGCAGGATCACGCCTTGCTTGACCCGGTCATGCATGACCGTTTCCAGCAGGTAACTGTGACGGCCGATGAACTGCCCTGCGGCGGGGTCGAAGAACAGGTTGGCGACGTCCATGTCGACCGAGGTCAGCTCCAGCAGGAGCAGGGCCGCGGCAATAGCCAGTGGTATGCCCAGGTACAGCCAGAGATTGATCGGACGCGGACGAGTGCGGTGTTGCATGACGACTCCAGGGGGTAAAAAGACCGGGCATTGTCGTGCGCCCGCTATCCTCTGTCCGTGAAGGATCAGTGAAAAAACTGTCAAGTTCGCTGAATTTGCCCCGGGGCTGGCACAGTACCGGCTATGGCCTTAAGCTGCGCCTGCCGCGCACCTCAGCGAAGCGCCGCACAGGAGAACCCGATGCGTATTCTATTGGTTGAAGACAACCGCGATATTCTTGCCAACCTTGCCGATTACCTGGGCATGAAAGGCTACACCGTCGACTGTGCCCAGGACGGCCTTTCAGGCCTGCATCTGGCCGCCACCGAGCACTACGACCTGATCGTGCTCGACATCATGCTGCCCGGTATCGATGGCTATACCCTGTGCAAGCGCCTGCGCGAGGATGCCCGCCGAGACACCCCGGTGATCATGCTGACGGCCCGCGACCAGCTGGACGATCGTTTGCAGGGCTTCCGCTCCGGTGCCGACGATTACCTGCTCAAACCCTTTGCCCTGTCCGAGCTGGCCGCGCGCATCGAAGCGGTGCTGCGCCGGGCCCAGGGTGGCGGGCGTCGAACCTTGCAGGTCGCGGACTTGAGCTATGACCTCGATACGCTCGAAGTGACCCGCCAGGGCCGCCTGCTCAAACTCAACCCGGTCGGCCTCAAGCTGCTTGCCGTGTTGATGCAGAAGAGCCCGCACGTGCTGCGCCGCGAGGTGCTGGAAGAAGCCCTGTGGGGCGATGACTGCCCGGACAGCGACAGCCTGCGCAGCCATGTGCACCAACTGCGCCAGGTCATCGATAAACCGTTCGAAAAACCCCTGCTGCATACCGTCCATGGCGTCGGCTATCGCCTCGCCGAGGGCCGCGATGGAGTTTAAGCAAAGCCTTGCCCAGCGCATCATCATCGCCTTTGCCTTGATGAGCGCGCTGGTGGCCGGCGCCTTCGCCTTCGGTATCGTGGCCACCGTGCACCTGGTCGAGGAGCGCCTGATTTCATCGGTGCTCGGCGGCGACCTGCAGCGGTTGCTGCGCATGGACAGCGTCAGCGACTGGAGCCACCGGCCACGGCCTGACCAGCTGTTCTATTTCAGTGGCGGGCGCGATGATTTCGAGCTGCCCAAGGACCTGCGTCACCTCGATGCCGGCTTCCACGAGGTGTTTCGCGACCAGCTGTCCTACCACGCAATGGTCGAGATCGTTGATGGTCGCCGCTATGTATTGCTGCAGGACCAGAGTGATTTCGAAGAGCGCGAGCGCGTGCTGTTCGCCGTCGTGGTGGTGGGTTTCGTGCTCAGCCTGGTGCTGGCGGTGGTGCTTGGCTGGCTGCTGGCGCGCAGAGTGATGGCACCGGTCATCCGCCTGGCGCGACAGGTTCGCCATCGTGATCAGCTGCTTGGCCTGGCGCCGCCGCTGGCACCGGACTATGCGGCCGATGAAGTCGGCCAGCTGGCAGTGGCGTTCGACGATACCCTGGGCCGGCTACGCGATGCGCTGACCCGCGAGCGTTTATTCACCAGTGATGTCAGCCATGAGCTGCGCACGCCGCTGATGGTGCTGGCCACCTCGTGCGAATTGCTGATGGAAAACCCCAATCTGGATACGCGAGCGCGCAGCCAGGTGGAACGCATCGCCCGAGCCACGGAAGAGATGCGCGAGCTGGTCAAGACCTTCCTGATGCTCGCCCGTGCCCAGCGTGACCAGGGTGCTGTGGCATCCCAGGCAACCTTGCGCGAAGTCGCCGACGACCTGACCGGGGTTTGGCGCGATACCATCGAGCAGAAGGGCCTGGCGCTCCATTACGATGGCCAGGTCAGTGCAGGCCCATTGCTGTACAACGCCACGTTCCTGCAATCGGTGATGGGCAACTTGCTGCGCAATGCCGCCCATTACACCGATAGCGGTTACATTCGCCTGAGCCTGGAGCCCAACGGCTTTAGTGTCGAGGACAGTGGCGTGGGTATCCCGGAGGAGCAGCGCGAGGCGATGTTCCAGCCGTTCGTGCGCGGCGAGGAGCGGCGCGGCGAAGGCCTGGGTCTGGGCCTGTCGCTGGTGCAGCGTATCTGCGATGACCAAGGCTGGCGAGTGACGCTGACCTCGACGGCACCCCATGGCTGCCGTTTCCAGGTAGACCTGAGCCAAAGCGCGGAAAAGACCGATCCCACGCAGTAATAAGATGAAACATTCCTGCAGGTTGATGACACTATTTTCACATTGGCATGACCTGTTTCCAACGATTCGTTACCTAAGGTAAGCGCATTGGAAACAGGAGCCATGCGATGCGCAGTCCGATCAAACTCGAATTTTCCGAGAAGTACGACCAGCAACATGCCAAGGAGTACTTCCTCAAGCACCAGGACGGACTGGCTCGGCGCCTGTCCCACCAGCGTGACGAGCAGCTGGCCCGTCGTGCCTTGGCGCTGGCCGGAGAACCGGGCCTGGTTCTTGACCTGCCATGTGGCGCGGGCCGTTTCTGGCCGCTGCTGGCGGAAAAGCCTAACCGGGTGATCATCGGTGCCGACAATTCTGAGGCGATGATCCAGACGGCCTGTGCCGCACAACCGCCAGAGGTGGTGGCGCGGGTACGCCCTTTGCAAACATCGGCATTTGCGATTGACTTGCCGGACAACTCGGTCGACAGCATCTTCTGCATGCGGCTGTTTCACCACATTGGCGAGGCGGCTCACCGCAAGACCATTCTTGACGAATTTCAAAGAGTTAGCCGTGACAGTGTAATCCTGTCATTGTGGGTGGATGGTAACTTCAAGGCCTGGCGCCGCCAGAAGCTCGAGCAGAAGCGTAGTGCCAAGGCTGAGCAGGGCAGCTACCAGAACCGTTTCGTGTTACCGGCAGAAACGGTTGAGGCAGAATTCAAGGCCGCCGGCTTCAGAATCCAGGAACACCTCGACTTCCTGCCGTTCTATGCCATGTGGCGGGTATATGTATTGCGTAAGGGGTAGTGTTTGATGGCTGTAGCCCAAAATGGGGAGTCGCGGTTCGATTATTACTGGCGCCAGCAGGGCGAATGGGTCGAGGAACCCAACCAGCGGCGCGGTGGTGAGAGTGGTGTACAACGGCTGAACGATGGCAACGGCAAGGTGCTGTATGCCAAGCGTCAAGTCGGCCATATCTATCGCAGCCTGCTGCACCCGTTTGGCAGGCCGACCGTGTTGCGCGAACTCGATGCACTGAACAGCTTCGAGCAACTGGGTGTGCGCGTGCCGCGCATCGTGTTTTGTGGTGCCGAGCGTGATCCCGAGCACCAGTGGCGCGCGCTGCTGGTCAGCGAGGCGCTGGACGGTTTCGTCGAGCTCGACACGTGGCACGCCGAAGGTGCGCGCGAGCGCTATCCTCAAGTGGTGCATGAACGCATGCTCAAGGACCTGGCCGACAACCTGGCGCGCATGCACCTGGGTCATTGGCAGCATGGCTGCCTGTACGGCAAGCACGTCTTCATCAAGGTTATCGGCGAGGGTGAGCAGGCCCGCGTCGAGGTAGCACTCCTGGACCTGGAAAAGTGCCGACGACGCATCAGCTGTCAGCGAGCTGCGGGTAACGACCTGCGTCAGCTGCGCCGCCACTCGTCGCTAAATGACACGGAATGGCAAACGCTGCTCTATTTTTACCAGATGGCGTTTGGCAGCGCTGTCAAAGGGTTAGGGCAATGAAACTAGAAATCGCTCGAGCTTTGTTCCTGGTGGCTGGGTTGGCTGTGACCACGGCGGCGGTAGCTGCCTGGGAAGAGCCGCGGCCTGTGGTATTCAGCAAGGCAGACCAGTGCGCGGCGCCGCGCGTGGTCAAGGCACAGCAGAGCCCGTCCGAACCGGACCAGGACCTGCTGTTGTTCCTATTCGGAATGCGCCAGGGGCTGCGGCCGTTTGGCTGATACCGTTCGAGCAAGACAAAGGCCTCGCAATCGCGAGGCCTTTGTTTTTGATTTAGAAACATGCGCGGACTCTTGTAGGAGCGGTCATGCAGTTACCGGTTGCTGGGCAGCTGACTTGTGCGCCAGCAAGGTGTAGATGCAAGGCAGCACAAACAGGGTGAACAAGGTACCGATCGACATCCCGGTGGCGATCACCGTACCGATATCGAACCGGCTCACCGCGCCAGCGCCGGTGGCCAGGATCAGCGGTACCATGCCGAACACCATCGCTGCCGTGGTCATCAGCACCGGCCGCAAGCGAATGGCGGCAGCTTGCTCGATGGCTTCCCGAATGCTCAGGCCCTTTTCCTCACGCAACTGGTTGGCGAACTCGACGATCAGGATGCCGTGCTTGCTGATCAGGCCGATCAGCGTCACCAGCCCCACCTGGGTGTAAATGTTCATGCTGGAAATGCCCAGGAACAGCGGTAGCAGCGCCCCACAGATCGACAGCGGCACCGTCACCAGAATCACCAGCGGGTCGCGGAAACTCTCGAACTGCGCGGCCAGCACGAGGAAGATGATCGCCAGGGCGAGACCGAAGGTTACCCACAGGGCACTGCCTTCCTGCACGTACTGCCGCGCTGTCCCGGCATAGTCGAAGGAGAAACCCGCCGGTGCCTCTTCCCGGGCGATGTCGCGCACCGTTTGCAACGCCTCGCCGATACTGACCATCGGCACACCTTGGATGATCGCCGAGTTCAGTTGCTGGAACTGGTTGAGCTGACGGGGGCGGGCGCGGTCACTGAGGGTGATCAGTGTCGACAAGGGCAGCAGCTGCCCTTGCTCGTTCTTCACGTAGTAGTTGTTCAGCCAGCCGGCGTTGTCCCGATAAGGCCGCTCGACCTGGGCGATCACCTTGTAGCTGCGGCCTTCGAGGGTAAAACGGTTGATTTCCGCCTCGCCCAGCAGAGTGGCCAGGGTGCTCCCCAGCGTATCCATGGAGACACCCATTTGCGCCGCCTTGGCCCGGTCTATGTCGACCACCACCTCGGGTTTGTCGAACGCCAGGTCGATATCGAGGAAGGCGAACTTGCCCGATTGCTGGGCCCGTTGCTTGACCCGCTGGGCGACTTCCAGCAGGGCAGGGTAGTCACCGGCTGTATTGATCACGAACTGGAACGGCAGGCCCTCACCGGTACCCGGCAGCGACGGCAGGTTGAACCCGAAGATCTGCAGCCCGCCAATCTGCTCCAGCTTGGCCTGCACCAGCGGCAGCAACTCCATCTGTGTGCGGTTGCGTTCGTTCCAGGGCCTGAGCAGGAAACCGCCGATGCCGCTCTGCACGCCGTTGAAGCCGTTGATCTGGAACGACGAGTAGTACTCGGGGAAGGCCTTGAACAGCGGCGTGAACTGATCGGTGTAGGCGTTCAGGTAGTCGAGGTTGGCCGGTTGCGGCGAGCTGCTCATCATGAAGATCACGCCCTGGTCCTCGTTGGGCGCCAGCTCGTTCTGGGTGAACTTGAGCAGCACCGGGATCAGGCACAGGATGATCACGGCAAACACCAGCACTACCGGGCGGCTGTCGAGGGTCGCGTGCAGCAGGCGCTGGTAGCGCACCTTGAGGCCTTCGAACAGCACATCGAGACGATGGGCCAGGCCGCTGGTGTTCTGCTCCTGGCGTAACAGCAGGGCGCACATCATCGGCGACAAGGTCAGGGCGACGATGCCAGAGATGACCACCGCGCCGGCCAGGGTCAGGGCGAACTCCTTGAACAGCGCACCCGTGAGCCCGGTGAGGAAGCCGATGGGGGCATAGACCGCCGCCAGGGTGATGGTCATCGATACCACCGGCATGGCGATTTCCCGCGCGCCCTCCAGGGCAGCATCGAAGGGCGACTTGCCTTCCTCCATGTGCCGGTGAATGTTCTCCACCACCACGATGGCATCGTCCACCACCAGGCCGATGGCCAGCACCATCGCCAGCAGCGTCAGCAGGTTCAGCGAGTAGCCCATCATCTGCATGAAGAACAGCACGCCGATCATCGAAAGCGGAATGGTTACCACCGGGATCAGCACCGAGCGCAGGGCGCCGAGGAACAGGAACACCACCACGATGACGATCAGCACCGCTTCGCCGAGGGTCTTGATCACTTCGTCGATGGAGGCCTGGATGAACAGCGTGGCGTCGTAGGCGATCGATACCTTCAGCGCCGACGGCAGCTGGCTTTCAAGCTCCGGCATGATGCGCCGCACTTCCTTGATCACGTCCAGCGGGTTGGCTGCCGGGGTGGCCTTGATGCCGATGTAGACCGACGGCGTGCCATCGAACGAACTGACCGTGTCGTAGTTCTCCGCGCCCATCTCCACACGCGCCACGTCGCCCAGCAGTACCCGGCTGTCACCGGACACCTTGAGCGGCAGCGCGGCAAAGGCTTCGGCCGATTTCAGCTCGGTACTGGCATTGATGCTGGTGACCACGTATTCGCCCTTCACCTCACCGGCTGCGGAGAGGAAGTTGTAGCGGCGCACGGCATTGGTCACGTCGGTTGCCGACAGGCCGAAACCCGCCAGCTTCACCGGGTCGATCCAGATGCGCATGGCGAACACCTGGTTGCCGAGGATTTGTGCCTCGGCCATGCCCGGCAGGGTCGCAAGCTTGGGCTGGATCACCCGTGACAGGTAGTCGGTGATCTGCGGGTTGCTCATCTCCTTGCTGTAGAAGCTGATATACATCAGCGCCGAGGCGTCGGCGGCTTCCTTGCTAAGCACCGGGTCTTCGGCGTTCTGCGGCAGCTGGTTGCGCACCTCGTTGGCCTTGGCCAGCAGTTCGGTAAACAGGCGGTCGCTGTCGGCGCCAATGCGTGCGTAGATGGAAATCACCGAGAAGTTCTGCCGGCTGACCGAGGTCATGTAGTCGATGCCTTCGGCGCTGGCCAGGCTCTGCTGCAGTGGCTGGGTGATATAACCCTGGATCGTCTCGGCGTTGGCCCCGGGGTAGGCGGTGGTCACCGTGATCAGGGCGTTTTCCATTTTCGGGTACTGGCGGATCTGCAGTTTGTTCCAGGCCTGGAAGCCAAGCAGCAGGATCAGCAGGCTGACCACGCTGGCCAGTACCGGGCGGCGAATGAACGGGTCGGTGAACGCCATGCCTGCCTCCTGCTCAGTCGGTGCGCGGGGCGCCCTGTTCGGGCTTGAGCGCGCTGTCCTGGCCAATGCGGATGGCCGCGCCTGGGGTCAGCTTGAGCTGCCCGGCAGTGACCACCTGTTCGCCGGCCTTGAGGCCCTTGCTGACCACCACCACGCCATCGCGGCGCTCGCCGGTCTGCACCGATCGCTGTTCGGCGCTGAGCTGTGGCTGGCCCTGGTCGTCGTTCTCCGGGTTGCCGTCCTTGTCCTTCTTTGGCGTGGCGACGTACACAGAGTTGCCGTACAGGGTGTAGGTGATGGCGCTTTCCGGGACGACCACCTGGGGCTGTGGGTCGGGTAGCAGGATCAGCAGGTTGGCGAACATGCCGGGCAGCAGCCTGCCGTCCGGGTTGGCCAGGGACGCGCGCACCAGCAGGTTACGGGTGTTTTCATCGACCTTGGGGTTGATCGCGCTGAGGCTGGCCGGGAACGTCTGGCCCGGGTAGGCCGCCACCTGCACCAGCACCTGCTGGCCCAGGCTCAGGTGCGGCAACGCCTGCTCCGGTACGTTGAAGTCGACGTACAGGCTGGACAGGTCTTGCAGGGTAGCAATCACCGTACCGGCGGCCAGGTACTGGCCGATGTCCACCTGGCGAATGCCGATGGTGCCACTGAACGGCGCGTTGATGCCCTTCTTGATCTTCTGCGCCTTGAGTTGCTCGACCACCGCCTGGTTACGCCGGTACTGGGACGCCAGGCGATCGAACTCGCCGCGGGAGATAGCGGCATCACCGACCAGCTGGCTGCCGCGGCCGAAGTCTACCTTGGCCAGCCCCAGGTCGGCCTGGGCGGTGCCGAGCAAGGCGGTTTCCTGGTCGTCATTGAGCTGCAGCAGCGGTTGCCCGGCCTTGACCTTCTGCCCGGAGTCGAAGTACAGGGCCTTGACGATGCCTTCCACTTCCAGGCTCAGCTCTACGCCCTGCAAGGCCTTCAGGCTGCCTACGGCAGGCAGGCGCTGCTGCCACAGGCGCTGTTCGGCCGGGGATGCGGCAACGGTGATGGGCGGTCGGGGCGCGGAGAACATCTGGATCTGTTGGTAGATCGAGAAGCCTTTGTAGCCCCCCAGGGCCAGCACGATCAGCAGAACGACGGCCAACATGATGAGCATGCGGCGGCGTAGCATAGGTCCGGTTCCTTGGATGTGTGGTTGTTATGCGTTTTGACACGACAACGGGCGATCCTGCCCACGTGCGTATGAGGGAAGTATTGCAGAAGGGGGAGGGGATTGCCTGTGCCGGCCTCTTCGCGGGTAAACCCGCTCCTGCAGGTTCGGTGTATTCCCTGGGAATGTGAGTTCCCTGTAGGAGCGGCTTTAGCCGCGAAGAGGCCCGTGCAGGCAGCAGAAGATTCAGACCAGGTGCAGGTGGTTGTCCCAGAAGCCGGAAGGCAGGTCCATCGGCTGCCCGACCAGTTCAGCCTTGCGGCAGTTGTAGAAGCGACAACGGCCCTGACCGGAAGTCACGACGAACCCATCCTTGACCGCGCCGACTCCGGCGCAATCGGGCATCGGTGCATCGAGCTTCACCGCACCGCTGTCCAGGTCCCAGACGAACAGGCGGTTGGCCCGCGGCGCCGTCAGGGCCACCAGGCGCAGGTCGCTGTGGATGGCGACGCTCGCGGTGTACTGTGCCATCGACTGCAGCTGGCGCTCAGGCACCGGGAAGGCCTTGAACGGCTCGCCCGGGCGCTTGATCGCCAGCAGCTCGGCGGTCTCGTCGGCAGCGCCCATGAACTGCTGGCAGGCAGCGATGGTGCCATCGTCGCCCACCGCCAGGTGGCGCACACTGTTCATCTGCTGGGCCAGGGTTTCCTTGCTCAGCAGTGTGCCGTCGCGCTGCATCAGCACCAGGCTCGGTTCCATGGCATCGAGGTTCATCTCGACCCGGCTCTCGGCCTCGGTGCGGATGCCACCGTTGGCCACGATCAGGGTTTCGCCATCCGGCAGCCAGGCCACTTCATGGGGGCCGATGCCGTGGGTCGGGATCTCGCCGCTGTGCACCAGGCGCTCACCCTCGAAGCGGTACACGCCGAGCACGCCACGCCCAGGGTCGCGCGTGTCGTTCTCGGTGGCATACAGCCATTCGCCACCCTTGTGAATCACCGCATGGCCATAGAAGTGCCGGTTCGGTTGCGAGGTGACGGTCTGCAGCAGGCGCCCGTCGCGCAGGTCGACCAGGTAGCTTTCGGTACCGGGGCGGCGGGCGACGAACAGGGCGATCGGCAGCTCGGGGTGGTTGATGATGGCATGGCAACGTTGGGCGACCTGGGTGCTGAACACCTGGGTGCCGTCCAGGCGGAACCCGACCGCATAGTGCTTGCCGTCGCCATCGTCACGCGCCGACAGCAGCAAAGGTTCGCTGCCTTTGCTGCGGAACAGGCTCCAGCCGCCCAGGGTCAGGGCGCTGAGCAATACGCTACCGAGTTTGAGGGCCTGGCGTCGCAGCATGATCAGTCACCGTCGTTGGCATTGAAGCCCAGCTGGATGTTCAGCGCCTTGGCCAGGTCACCTTCGTGCAGGCGGTGGACGGCGTTGAGGGCATCGTAGATCTGGTTGAGGGTCTGCTGCCCGGCGTCGTCGGCCAGCAGCTCGCCGAGGGTCTTCTGGTTGTCGGCCAGCAATTTGAGCGCCGTAGCGTAGGCGTCGTCGATCTTCTGCGCCAGGGCTTTCTGATCGCCGGGCAGCAGGCCGCGCAGGCCCTGGTTGTCGACCCCGACCCACACCGTCTGGGCGGCCTTGAGGGTGGCTTCCAGGCTCTTGAGCGAGGAGTGGCTGCGCCAGGCTTCGGCTTGCAGCGGCTGTGGGATGCCCTTGCTCTGGCGGCCCATTGGCGCACCCAGCTTCTTCTTCAGGGTATCCAGGGCGGTGACCTGGGAGCGCAGCAGGTCGGCGATCGCCTCGTGGGAATCGGCGTAGCGCTGGTTGGGGAACTTGGTCATCTGCGACAGCATGCCGTCGGTGCTGTTCCAGCTCTTGAGGATGTCCTCGGCCAGGACCTTCTGGTGCTCGCCGATGGCGACCAGCAGCGGGCAGTAGCGGGCTTTCTGCTCGGCGGTGGCAACGTCCGGCTTGCTGTCGAAGAGGATGTACTCGTAGGCCGACAGGCCGCGAACCACGACGCTCGCCTTGCCCAGGGCGGCGGCATCGACCGGCTTGTCGCCGTTGACCAGTTGCTCGACCTGGCGGCCGACCAGGTTCTTCTTGTCGGGCCAGAACTGCACCTGCCAGGCGCGGTTGCCTTCGGCCAGCGGGCCGACCAGCAGCGGCTGCAGTTCCGCCCAGGCTTTTTGCGCATTGAGGAAGTCGGCGCGTGCGGTGTCCAGGCTTTCCTTGCCTTCACAGTAGGCCAGGGCGCTGACGGCCAGCTGGCGGTCGGCTTCGACCCAGCGGCTGTAGGTCGGCAGGATCACCTGTTTGGCGATGGCGGCGGAAGTCACTGCCTGCGGGTCCTGCGGCGAGCAGGCACCCAGGGCGAGTGCGGCGAGGCTGGTGAACAACAGTTTGGGTCGGAACATGCCCGGCTCCTTGCGCGTTTTAAAGTGAGTTCAGGAAGGCCAGCAACGCGGCGCGCTGCTCGGCATTGAAGGTCAAAACATGGTCGCGTGCCGGCTGGGCTTCGCCGCCATGCCAGAGCACGGCTTCGAGCAGGTTGCGGGCGCGGCCGTCGTGCAGATATTGGGTGTGGCCACTGACCGCTTCGGTCAGGCCGATGCCCCACAACGGCGGGGTACGCCAGTCCTGGCCGTTGGCGGCGAATTCGGTGCGCTCGTCGGCCAGGCCCGGGCCCATGTCGTGCAGCAGCAGGTCGCTGTAGGGGCGGATCACCTGGTTGGCCAGTTCCGCTTCGGCGGCGTTGGCGGCGGTGGTGAACTGCGGCACATGGCAGGCCTGGCATCCGGCCTGGAAGAACAGGTTCTTGCCGGCCAGCACCTGCGGTGCGTTGACGTCACGACGGGCAGGCACGCCGAGGTTGCGGGTGTAGAAGGTGACCAGGCGCAGGATGTTGTCGCTGACTTCCTTCTCGTCGCCTTCACCGTCGCCATTGGGCGCGGCCAGGCAATCGACCTGGGCCGGGGTGCAGTCGTCCTTTGGTTGCAAGGTGCTGGTCAGGCCCATGTCACCGTTGAAGGCGTGCACGTTCTGCTGATTGACGTTGGGCTGCCCGGCCTTCCAGCCGAAGCGGCCAATCACGGTCTTGCCCTGTGCGTCGTCCCAGACCCGGTTGGCGCGGCCGCGGATCCCGTCGTGGTTGCGGTCGTCCGGGTCTTCGTTGGCCAGGATGGCGTCCTCGGGGATGGCTTCGAGCAGGCCGAGGCCGATCATTGGCGGGGCCACCCGTGCCGAGAAGCGCGTGTCGGGGTGCATCGGGCCGTAGCCAAGCTGGGTGATCTGCAGGGTCGGGCGGCGCAGTTCGACCGAGTGGCCGTCCTTGAAGCTGACGGTCTGGGTGGTGTAGCTCACCCGCACCTTGCCTTCCGGCGCCACGCCGGGGATGGCCATGTCTTGCAACTGGGTGCCGTAGACGGGTTCGGGGACCACGCCCAGGCGCTCGATCTCCTTGGCCAGGTAAGGCTGGTCGGGGATCGACAGGCGTACCAGCATGCCCACGGCATTGCTGTCGCCGGGCTCCGGCGGGTGCCCACGGCCGTCACGCACGTGGCAGTTCTGGCAGGCCGTGGTGTTGAACAGCGGGCCCAGGCCGTCGCGCGCGGTGGTGGTGGACGGGGCGATTACCCAAGGGCTGCGGAAGAAGCTGTTACCCACGGCGAAGTCCAGACGGCGCTCGGCCGAAAGGTTGGCCGAGGGCAGGGAAAACGCCTTGCGGTCGTCGCGCTGAACCGTTGCCTGGCCACCAGACAGCGCTTCGCCGGGCTCGGCCTGGGTGAAGCGCGGGGCGTCGTCACAGGCGGCAAGGGCGAGGGCTAGCAGCAGAGGGGAGAGTCGGGACAGCGACGAGGACATGCAAAATCCTGGGCGTGGACGAAAAACCGGCGTGCAAGCTTAGCAGGACGGCGTTGTTTGAATAAGAGCAATTTGCAATTACCCGGGTGAAAAGGATGTGAAATGCCAGCATTTTCATGAACCTGTATCGGCCTCTTCGCGGGCAAGCCCGCTCCGCGGGGACCCCACAGTCATCAGGTACAGCGCAGTTCCTGTAGGAGCGGCTTTAGCCGCGAAGAGGCCGGCACAAAAAAAGGCGGCCCGAAGGCCGCCTCTTGGTGAACCGCAACTGCTGATCAGAATTCGTGATCGGCGGTGTCCGGGTTCAGGTTGGCAATACCCAGCTTGCCTGCAGCCTGCTCGATCGAACCGGTCTGCTTGACCAGCGAGGCGATGGCATCGCGCACGATCTGGTTGCCGGCAGCGTTGTCGGCGGCGATCAGCTGGTCGTAGTGCTCGCCCTTCAGCGCGTGGTCGACCATTACCTGGATCTTCGCTTCGGTGGCTTCGAGGTCGGCCTTGAGGGTAGCGTCGGCTGCCGGGTCGGCCTTGGCCACCAGCGAGGACAGGCTCGGGCCGGTCATCTTGGTACCGTCGGTGCGGGTGTACTCGCCCAGGTAGACGTTGCGGATGCCCTTGGCGTCGTAGAAGTGTGAGTAGTGGGTGTTGTCGCTGAAGCAGTCCTGCTCGTCTTCCGGCGAGTTGGCTTCCAGCGAAACCTTCATGCGCTCACCGGCCAGTTCGCCCAGCGACAGGCTGCCCATGCCGAACAGCATCTTGCGCAGGCCATCGGCCACAGGCTCTGCTTCAAGCGTGGCGCGGTAGTTGTCGGCGACGTTCGGCGCCCAGTTGCCGACCATCTCTTCGAGGTCCTTGACCAGCAGCTCGGTGACCGCCTTCAGGTAGGCACGACGACGGTCGTTGTGGCCGCCAGTGGCGCCTTTGCCTTCCAGGTAGTCGGACGCCGGGCGGGCACCGGCGCCTGGGCCGGTGCCGTTGAGGTCCTGGCCCCAGAGCAGGAATTCGATGGCGTGGTAGCCGGTGGCGACGTTGGCTTCGGAACCTGCCAGTTCGTTCAGGCTGGCCAGCTTCTCAGGGGTGATGTCCTTGACGTCGACCTTCTCTTCGCCGACCTGGATCTCGGTGTTGGCGATGATGTTGGCGCTGGCCGCCGGGTTGCCCAGGGCATGCTCGTAGCTCTTGTCGACGTAGTCGATCAGGCCTTCGTCCAGCGGCCAGGCATTCACCTGGCCTTCCCAGTCGTCGATGATGGTGTTGCCGAAGCGGAACGCCTCGCTCTGCAGGTACGGAACGCGCGCGGCGGCCCAGGCCTCTTTGGCGGCCTTCAGGGTTTCGTCGTTGGGCTTGGCGAGGAACGCGTCGACGGCGGTCTGCAGGGTCTTGGCGGTGCTCAGCGAGTCGCTGTACACGGCGTAGACCATTTCAGCGTAATGCTTGACCACAGCTTTGCCGGCCGCTTCGTCGAAAGCCCCGGGCGCCGCAGCGGTGGTGCTGGCAGCAGCAGGTGCCTGAGCTTGCGGAGCGGCGGCCTTTTCATCCTTGTCTTCGCCGCAGCCGGCGAGAGCGATGGCGATGGCCAGCAGACTGGCGGAGGCCAGAGGCATTCGAATCATTGTGGGTTTCCTGCGTCGTGTGGTTGGACCATGGGGTTGGGCCGTGCGCCGTGGCACGCGAAACGGCAACATCATGCGAAAGATTTGCATTTGCTGTAAAGGGGCGGGCGCGCAATTCATGTAAATGCGCGTCACGGCCTGTAATCGCAGGGGCAGGCGTTACAGCGCGGAGACCTGATTGCGCTGCGCCTGTTTGAGGAAACTGGTCAGCTCGCGCGCCGACAGCGGCTTGCTGTAGTGGTAGCCCTGACCCTCATGGCAACCCTGGGCAATGATGTAGGTTTCCTGCTCGGCGGTTTCCACGCCTTCGGCGATGACCTGCATCCCCAAGCTCTTGCCCAGCTGAATGATGGCGCGAACGATGGTGGCGTCGTCATCGTCGTCGAGCAGGTCCTGGACGAAGCTCTTGTCGATCTTGATCTTGTCCAGCGGCAGCGACTTCAGGTAGCTGAGCGACGAGTAACCGGTGCCGAAGTCGTCGATGGCAATCATCGCTCCGGAGCGGCGCAGGCTCAGCAGGTGCTGGGCAGCGGTGCTGATGTCTTCCATCAGGCCGGTCTCGGTCACTTCCAGCTCCAGGCTGCGCGGTGGCAGGCGGTAGGCCTGCAGCAGGTTGTTGACCACCCGTGGCAGCTCGTTGTGGTGCAGCTGCACGGTGGACAGGTTGACCGCCATGCGCAGTTCGCTGAAGCCCATGTCGTGCCATTCGCGCAGTTGCCGGCAGGCCTGGTCAAGTACCCATTCGCCAATGCTGATGATGCTGCCGTTCTGCTCAGCAAGCGGGATGAACTGGTCGGGCGGGACCATGCCCAGCTGCGGGTGCTGCCAGCGCAGCAGGGCCTCGACGCCGACCACGCGGTGGTCGCGGTAGCTGATCTGCGGCTGGTAGACCAGGTACAGCTGGTTGCGCGGCAGGGCTTCGCGCAGGTCCTTTTCCAGCTCGCGGCGGCGGCGCATTTCGCTGTCGACGCTGGCGATATAGAACTGGTAGCGGTTGCGCGAGCGGGCCTTGGCCAGGGTCATGGTCTGCTCGGCTTTTTGCAGCAGCTTCTCGGTGCTGTCACCGTCCTCGGGGAACAGGGTAATGCCGATGGTGGCACGCAGGCGAATCTGCTGGTGGTCGAGGCCGAATGGCAGCTCCAGGTCGTCAAGGATGCTCTGGGCCAGCTCCGCGGCCTCATAGGGCTGCTCGATATTGGCCTGGACCAGGGCGAACTGGTCGCCACCCAGGCGCGCCAAGGCACCCAGGCGGCCACTGTGGGCGCGCAGGCGGTCGGCCAGGGCCAGCAGCAGCTGGTCGCCGGTCTGGTAGCTGAACTGCTCGTTGATGCCCTTGAAGTCGTCCAGGCCTACGCACAGCACGGCCACGCGATGCTGCAGGCGGCCGGCGTCGGCGAGAATCTTGTCGAGCTGCTCCTGCAGTTGCTGGCGGTTGGGCAAGCCGGTGAGGAAGTCGTATTGGGCCATGCGCTGCAGGCTGTTCTCGGCTTCGTGGCGCAGGTGGGTATTGCGCTCGATCGAGGCCAGCAGCTGGTTGGCGGTGTTGACCCAGATGCCCAGCTCGTTTTTCTCGTGGCCCTTGAGCAGCGGGATCTGGTGCTGGCTGGGGCGATCAGGGTTGATCTGGGTAAGGTGTTCGATGATCTTCGACAGCGGCTTGGTCAGCAACCAGTGGTAGACCAGGTACAGCACCAGGCCCATGGCCAGGGCGCGCAGCACCCCGGAAATGAAGATGATCACCGCATTGACCAGGAAGTCTTCGCCATAGGACGAGGTATCGAGGGTGATGCTCAGGTCGCCGTAATACTCACTGTACGGGCCGCGGCCGACCAGTTGGGTGGTGTAGGTGCGTTCCCGGCCGAGGATCAGGTCGGTCAGCCAGCGCATCGACATGTCCTGCAGCGGGCGGGACTTTTCTGCCAGCATGGTTTCGTTGGGGTGGCCGATCGAGGCCATGCGCACCGATTCGTCCTGGAACAGGCCTTCCATGACCTGCATGCCCATTTCCCGGTCGAGGCTGTACACCGCCTGGGTGGAGGGGTCACGGAACATGTCGAGAATGCGTTGGGCGTCGTTGTTGACGGCCTGGCGGGTCTTGTAGGTGTCGTAGACGATTTGCGCGCAACTGAGGACGACGCCGACCGCCAGCGCCGAAAGGAGCACGACCCTGAGCAACTTGACCGATAAGCTGTTCCGCAATTCCAGCTTCAATGGGGTTTCCTTAATCCATGCGCATGGCATCATTTTGCCATTAACGTTGGCAATACACTATCGGCCGACCTTGGGTAGTGTATCGGTTGCCCGACCCTGCAACTTGAGCGCGCGCCATCAAACTTCCAGACGTTTGATGTTAGCGCGCTATGCGCGCTGATCAAGACCCTGCGGGAAAACTGTCAGGCACAAAAAAGCCCGGCACAGGGCCGGGCTTTTCGTTCAGGGCTGAGTGACTCAGGCCTTGAAGGTGTTGCCTTCGAACTGCTCGGCAACGAACTTCCAGTTCACCAGGTTCCAGAACGCCTCGACGTACTTCGGACGCAGGTTGCGGTAGTCGATGTAGTAGGCGTGTTCCCAGACGTCGCAGGTCAGCAGCGGGGTGTCGCCGCTGGTCAGCGGGCAGCCGGCGCCGATGGTGCTGGCCAGAGCCAGGGAACCGTCAGCTTTCTTCACCAGCCAGCCCCAGCCGGAACCGAAGGTGCCAACCGAAGTCTTGGTGAACTCTTCCTTGAACTTGTCGAAGGAACCGAAAGCGGCGTTGATGGCGTCAGCCAGGGCACCGGTCGGCTGGCCACCGGCGTTTGGTGCCAGGCAGTTCCAGTAGAAGGTGTGGTTCCAGACTTGAGCGGCGTTGTTGAAGATGCCGCCCGAAGAGCTCTTGACGATCTCTTCCAGGGTCTTGCCTTCGAATTCGGTGCCTGGGACCAGGTTGTTCAGGTTCACGACATAGGTGTTGTGGTGCTTGTCGTGGTGAAACTCCAGGGTTTCCTTGGAGATGTGCGGCTGCAGGGCATCGTGGGCGTACGGCAGCGGCGGCAATTCAAAAGCCATGGTGGATCTCCTGATTCAGGTCTGTTTGCGGTTTGCGCAAGGCCGATCACGGGCGGCCCGATGTACGTCGGCGAGTTTGTACTCTTTGCGACGCAAGGGCTGGATCATAGCACCGGGCCCGACGCATAACCACGCAACAAAGATAGGGAATAGAGGTTCCAGAGCGGTTGGCGGCCGCCGACCGGCGGTGTTTGTCTGGGGGCCTGCCTTGATGCTTGTGTTGCCTTTGAGATCGAGCGCCGCCC